>JALXBG010000128.1 GCA_026991605.1 Sulfurovum sp. | reverse complement strand
GCATCAAAAAATGTACCTGAACTTTTACCTGTCGACAGTCAAATTTCAGTAGATGCACTTGTTGCAAGTAGTGATACTATTAAAGGTATTGTCAAACATGCTAAAGAACTTTTGGATGATGACAAAGTACAAGAAGCAAAAGCTATATTAGCTCCACTCAAAAGTGAAATTGATATTTCAGTGGTAAGTCTTCCTTTAGCAACATACCCTGATGCGCTTAAAGAGACAGCAAAACTTATACACGATAATAAAGTTGATGAGGCAAAAGTTGTTCTTAATACAGCACTCAATACTTTGGTTGTAACAGAAACAATCATTCCTGTTCCACTAGTGGAAGCAACTGATCTTATCGCTGCAGCAGCAAAAGTTGCAGAAAAAGATCCTAAAAAAGCAAAACTCTATTTAGATGCTGCACAAGAAGCATTAAAAATATCTAAACAACTTGGATATGTTAGTAAGAGTGATGTCACATACAAAGCCTTAGATGATGCAATTTCATCATTAAAGTTAGATGCAACATCGGCAGAAGTTAAAGGGTTCTTTAGCAATTTACAAAATAAGCTAAAAGACTTTACATCAAAAGTATTTTCACCAAAAAATAAATAATAACCACTTGGTAGCATCATGCTACCAAGCATAGTATAAAATAGCACAAAAGGAAAAAATATGGCAGTAGTAGGATTTACAAAATTAGAGGCACTATTTAGAAAAGCAGCTTCTATAGATATTAAAAAAGGTCATGCAAAAGATATTACAGATATCGTAGAAGCAAAGTTAGTTGATTTACTCATCGCCGCTGAGCGTAATGCAAACATGAATGGAAGAGATGTCATCTGGGCATCAGATTTACCCATTACAAAAGGGCTTCAAGAGACAATCATCAGTTTAAGAAAACTAGAAGAAGAGATAGAAATAGATAATATTCTAGAGTTTTTAACTACTGTTCCACCACTAAAATATGGTTTAACAGAAGAAACAGAAGCACAACTACCAGAAATTACTGGTGCACTTCTCATTATAATGGCAAAAATTATGAAAGAAGTAGATAATAATGACAGAGCTTTAGACCATGATACAATTGCCAAAACAAAAAGAATTATGGATTTAACACTCTAAAAGGAGGTTGTAATGGTACGATACAGTTTATTTACAAACAATAAAGATTTACTAGAGAAATTTAGTAAATATTCCAAAATATACGGAGTTATATTTATCTTAGCTGGTTTAGCAGGAATTATTTTCCCCTATATTATGTCATTAACAACAGCTGTGATGTATGCATGGTTTTTACTTTTTAGTGCATTTATGATAGGTTTTCATACTTGGCAAACCAATAAAAAAGATTGGCTAGGATGGTTAAAAACAGTTGTTTTTTTCATCATAAGTATTTTAATGCTTATTAACCCAGTCACAGCCGTTGCAGTACTTGGTATTTTATTTGCCATGTACTTTTTTATGGATGCTTTTACTTCTATGGCATTGGCATTTGAACTCAAACCAGCAAAAATGTGGTGGGTATCATTGCTCAATGGGTTACTCTCATTGATTATCGGTATCTACTTTATTATTGGCTGGCCAATCAGTTCTATGTTTTTAGTAGGTTTTCTAGTAGGAATTAGCCTATTCTTTGATGGGATTGCACTTCTCACTATGGGAAGCGCTGCAAAAGCATTAGAAGAAGATTTATAGTAATTTTAGGGGCTTTGTATTAGCCCCTAATAGATACACCGAAGCATCCTCATAACTTACTTTTTTCTACTTCTTTCTTAATCTTTTATCTCGTTCTGCCATATATTTATCAAAATCACGTAACTCTACCCTATCTCTTTCATCTCTGTCTATCACATTTTTGTCGATACCCATAGTATCTTCATCTTTTTTTAAAGCAGGAATCTCTTCATTTATTTGCATTGGTGTATATATCACTTTTTTATCGCTCTTTGGTTGCGTTTGTTTTGCATGATGTGCACAACCAGATAACAGAGGCAACATACATACTCCAGCTATGATGATTACTTTTATTCTATTGTTCATTTTTTCTCCTTATGTAATAAACCCTTCTAAATAACTCACTTATCCTCTGGCGTGAAGATAAGCTAAAACTTCAGCATAATTCCCCTCAAAAGCAATGGGTATATCCCCTTTTTCTATCTGATAGTCATACATGGGGTCGTAGTATTCACGTAAGAGCATCTCTATCCATACTTTATGTGCCGAAGTGTCACCCGTCTTTTGATGTATGGCATAAGCATCTTTAAATGTTGTATCCATCTTGATATATCGTTCATGCCCTACACGTTTTTTAATGCGTACTAAGGCATCGTTTGCATGTTCAAACCATTCTTTCAACCCCTCTTCACCATAGTGTAAACTATACTTTTGAAGTGCTTGAGTCACATACTCATCAAAGATAATCTCCACACGCTCTTGCATAGGGGTATTTAAAATGACAAGTTCCCCTTTTTTTAAATGCGTAAAGAGTGGTTTAGGGATGTATATACGTCCTATGTTATGGCTCTCATCTTCTATGATGAGATGTTTATACCCTTTAGCTTCATGTTTCACAAGTTCATACCCAAGTGCATCTTCAAAATCTATCTGAAAAGGTTGTGCCGTAGGTAAGGCTCCAAAAGATGATCCTCTGTGGTTGGCAAGTCCCTCAAGGTCTATACTGTTTTCACACTCTAAGATGAGAGGTGTCTTTCCACTACCTGTGCGTCCACCGACGATGAGCGTACTTACTTCACTTCCGATACGTTCTGACTCCCCTGTCAAAAAAGCACGAAAGGCTTTGTATCCACCTTTTAAACGTGGGATGCTAATGCCAGCTTCCTGTACCCACGCCTGAGAGATTTGTGAGCGTTGCCCACCTCTAAAACAGTACAAATAAGCATCAGGATGGGCTTGGATAAACGCTTTCCATGCATCTACCCTCTCCTGCTTCACTGGACCCACCAGCTCTTTACCCAGTTGCACGGCAGAGGCATTGCCCTGTTCTTTGTAGCGTATGCCTATGAGGTGGCGTTCTTCGTCTGTCATGAGTGGGAGATTAATCGCAGTAGGAAATGCACCTTTATTAAACTCTGCAGGTGCACGTACATCTATAAGAGGTCTATCTTCTAACACAATACGCCGAAAATCCTCTGTCAAAGGCAGGTCAAGTGCATTGATAGCGTCTATCTCATCTACCGTACCTACAGAGGGAGACTCTTGTGTGCTAGACAACTTCAATAAGATGTTCTCCACGTACTACAGTCTCACCAATGCTCTTAAGATCAAGCCCCTCTTTACGTGTCAGTGCTAAAAAAGCTTCAACACTCTCTTTACGCACAGCACAGAGTAACCCACCTGAAGTCTGAGCATCGCAGAGAATGTCCTGTTGTTCAGGTGTCATCTTTCCGATGTTGTGTCCATAACTCTCAAAGTTACGTCGTGTACCTCCAGGCACACAGTCCATCGCCCAATACTCCTTAACTTTAGGAAGCAATGGCACATCCTCGAAACGTACTACCGCAGAGATGTTACTCCCCTCGCATATCTCACCCAAGTGTCCAAGCAGTCCAAAACCAGTCACATCGGTAATGGCAGTCACACCCTCAAGAGCAGAAATTTCTGCACCTATCTTGTTGAGTGTACACATCGCCTCTACAGCTGGTTCTATGTCTCCCTCGGCTATCTTCTCATTTTTCTGTGCTGTGGTTAAGATACCAATGCCAAGTGGCTTGGTCAAAAAGAGTTCACAGTTCTCTTCGGCAGTATCGTTTTGTTTCAAATCTTCATTATTTACCAAACCTGTCACGGCAAGACCAAAGATAGGTTCAGGGGAATCGATGCTATGCCCACCTGCAAGTGGTATACCTGCCTCCTCACAGACAGAACGCCCACCATCTATCACCAAACGCGCCACTTCATCACTTAACTTTTTCACTGGCCAGCCGAAGATAGCGATAGCCATAAGTGGCTTACCACCCATCGCATAGATATCACTAATGGCATTGGTCGCTGCGATACGCCCAAAAGTAAAAGGGTCATCGACTATAGGCATAAAAAAGTCTGTAGTAGAAAGCACAGAAGTACCATTACCAAGATCAAATGCTGCTGCATCATCTTTGGTATCATTACCCACAAGTAGTTCAGGGTAC
>JALXBG010000127.1 GCA_026991605.1 Sulfurovum sp. | reverse complement strand
AAAATCCTGAGGATGCTTCTGATGACCTCAAAGTGGCTATCAATCAAGTGATTAAAAAAGAGATAGGGGCTATTGCATTGTGTGATGCGATGGCATTTGTCCCTGATGTACCTAAAACACGTTCAGGGAAGATTATGAGACGTATCTTACGTTCCATCGTTAAAGGCGAGGCTATTACACAAGATACTTCTACACTTGAAGATCCTAGTATTGTTGGGATTATTGAGGGTATTGTAAAAGAGTCGTAAATAGAAAGTGTGCTGTGTCAACAGCACCCTACATAAGTGCTTTTACCTTTTTTAAATCTTCAAAGACATTTTTCTTCGCACTGGGATTTCTAAGTAGATAGTTAGGATGATACGTAGGTATCACTCTATAAGCTTCTTTCTCATGTACTGTACCTCTTACCTCAGAGATACTGCTATCATCTCCTGTTAAATACTGGTATGCCAACTCACCAAAAGCAAGTATGATTTTAGGCTGTATCAGTTCTATCTGCTTGAGTAGGTAGGGGTGGCAAGTGTGTGCATGGGCAGGTGAGGGGGTTTGTGTATCTAAAGCACGGCATTTGAGTACGTTTGTCATATAGACATCAGCCCGTGTAAGTCCAAGTACATTTTCAAGCATCTTAGTCAGAGTATCTCCAGAACGTCCTGAAAACATCTTACCTGCACTGTCATCACTATTGCTTGGAAAATCACCGACTATCATGAGTGTTGCCTCTAGCGATCCTTCTCCAAACACTACTTTATTTCTACTTTTGCTAAGTTCACAAAGATGGCACTCTTTTGCCTGTTTTTCTAAAGATTTAAGGGTATTGGGTAAAGAGAGGTTAGGTTCTTCTTCTTTAAATAGATTCACATCCGTATAGCGGTATCCAAGTTGCTTAAGTTGGTAGAGTTGTTTAAGTAAAAGTGCGTTTTTGAGGTTTTTCATAAAAAGAGTATAACTTATTTGGGGTTAAGGGCATCACTAATATTTGAGTGAAAAATTTAATTTGAAATAAGATTGTATCATGCCCACATCATTGTTGATATTGTGTAATTGATAGTTCCCTGTATTTTGGGCATAAGAGTAGTCAATACCTATCTCTATATGCGCTGCCTCAAATGCACTGTCAAGGTATTTGTTCATTTCGCCTATAGGATTGAGTAATCCTCTTCCTAAGTCACCCAACCACTTCATATCATAAATTTTACCATCATTTTCCATGATACGGTTATAAAGGTAGTTTGTTCCTTCGCCCAATACTGAACCTAGAAGTGGTGTAACGATGAGATCTTGTGTTGAGGGTGTTTCGGCAAAAGCCTCCCAACCATACTCCCAAAAGAATGTAGACATCAGCGTTGTAAGCACAGTGGACTCTTGCCAACTCAGTCCTGCCTGTCTCCCCCAGACATAAAAGTATGAGCCTGCGACAGGGTGACCTATGTAGTTCACAGCCCATGCATCGTTATCCCACACTGGACCTTTTGCGATATTGTCGGCATGTTTTTTTAATAATTCCTGCGCATCTGTAAACTGTTTGTCTTCATTAGTCCATTGGCTGACATTTTCTGGAAGCATAGCTATCACCCCTATGGTACCTATAGCAAATACCTGCATATATGCCAACTCTTTTACAATACGTTCATAACGTATATTAATCTTAGAAGGGTAGGTTTCTGACGTAACATCATCATAGGGGGTAGGCAGTGGAGCCGGTATGTTGTCATAAATAGGATAGGTAGGCAGTTTTTTAAGTATTAACATAAAAGGATTTTTTTCTGATTGTACTAGGTTATGGTATGCCATTGAAGGTGCATGCGCATGCAGAGAGAGTAAGGCAGAGGCAAAAAGTACAATCACATGTATCCATACATTTGCCATTTATAGTATACCTGCCTCAAAATTTTGGCTATATTATAGCAAAATTTAGAAGATTTTACTCAATATCTTCAAGTAACATCGGTGTACCAAGTGCTTTTAGGTTTGCATTTGTTTTACTAAAGTACGCTTCCCAAAAGTCAGTAAGTCTTTTGAGTGTTTTTGCATCTCTATAACCTTTTTTTCCGATAACACCTGTCCCTATAACATAAATGTCTGCACCAGAGAAGTTTGCAAGATGTCCAGAGTTTTTTACTTTTGACATCTCTTTGTCTACATCTATCTTTTTGATAAGTCCCTTATGATAAAAAGAAGTGATAGAAGAGTGCTCAATCATATCTGAGACCAGTAAAACAACTTTCTTAGATGCCGGTGAAGGCTTAATGATATGGGATGCAATATCGTCCAAAGACTTGAGTATATCTGAGTGAGGCAGCTTCTTGTTTGCACCTTTAAGTACGCTCACCAAAGCTTTGGTAGCTTTTTTCTTTGCATACTTATATTGACCATTCATACACCCTTGGTACTTGCGTAGGGTCTTTTTGGCTATGTCATGCTTTGCACTCTCAGGCAAAAGATTTTCGAGCTTTCCAGCATAGGCAACGTCTGTATATTTACCGTTGGCATTGGCTGAAAATGAAGCGATAGTCACTGCATAACCATTTTTGATGAATTTCATCATATTTTTGTAGGTGTAAATCATCATATTTTTATCGAGTGGTGTGGTTTGATCTACCAAAATAAACAGCTCTTTTCCCACTGTAGGATTAGGGTTGTCCATCTTGAGTGCAGCATAACAGCTAGGCACATCGTTACGTGCCAAAATAAGGGTACTTAATGCCAATAGTGTAAGTAATACTCTCTTCATTATCTATCCTCAAATGTAAGGTATTGTTTAAAGGTTCTGTCTTTGTTGTTACGCAATATTGCCGTGGTCTCAGCATCAGTACCAGAGTTGTCATTAATAATGTTCATTTTATGTTGTAGCTTTTGCAACTGCTTTTGTGCCACTCTTGCTATGTGTGTTTTGGCTTTTTCATAGTAAGAAAGGAACGCTTTTTTCGTACTAAAGCCTTTGAGACATTCGTATGCCTCTTTTGATTCACGTCCAGCATAGTCATAATGCATTCCAAAGAAAATACCCAAAATCTGAATAAACACAAAGAGTAATCCCAAAATCACAAATGTTGCATCACCACCTTTTTGGTTATTGATATCTTCATTGGTAAGTTTGGACGCACTGTTGCTACTTGGTTTAGAGGTGTCAGGTGCATCACCGCCAAAGAGTGATGCTAGGTCATCTTCTGCACCTTTTGTGTCATCATCACCAAAGAGTGCCCCCAGACCATCATCATCGCTTGCATCAGCACTTGCATCACCAAAAGGAGAACCCGCATCATCATTAAAGATATTGATAGCACTCTCATGTGCAGAAGCAATCTCATTTTGTAAAGTAATATGTCTAATGTACGTCGCTCCAATAGCCACTGCACCTATGAAAATGAGTGTTAAAATGGTTTTTGTGTAAGTAGCTTTTACTTTATCATTGACATCCAAACGGTTGAGTATTCTGATGTAGTTTGGTGATTTCTCATCATCAAAGGTATTGTCTATGGTAATGAGTTGTTCATCTGGCTTAAGGTCTCTCCAGTTAGAACCACCTGCGTTGTCATTTTTATACCAACGGCGAATCTTTTTGATAAGTGTATTTTTATGTAGTTCCTGTCCTGTGAGGTGTGTAAGCCAAACAAGCAAAATTGCGAGCATCGCAGCCACACCCATGGCACCCTTTTGCTGTGTAGCTTCAGATGCACCGGGGATGGTAAACCCTGCAAGTACATAAGCAAACCCAAATGCTTCTACGATAACCAATGTAAATATCATTATCCAGATAAATGTAGGGGTAGGTTTACGCCCAAGTTCACCTGCAGAGTGTAAGTAGGCTTTGGCTTCATCAAAACTTTCAGAATCTTTATCTACTTTTTCATAGAAATTATAATAATCTCGACAGAGTCGTTCTTCTGAGTAGAACCATTTGTGGTTCTCATCAAACCCCTCAATATCTTTTGCAAGTCCAGACATCTTACCGATAAGTGGAAAATTATAAGAAAAGTTAAGCCACCAAAACTTTACTTCCTGCCAATGTGTAATAAAAAAAGCCAATAATATAATGCCAAAAAGCAGCAATAATGTCTCTATTTGATGTTGCATAACGAATGCTATAATCCCGTCCATTTTTTCTCCTGAGTTGTAGTGAAGATATTATATCTAAATAATTTTATTGCTGTGAAAAAAAGTAATATATTGGTGAGATAAATGAATATTTTTTGGAAAAGAGTGTATACATCTCTTAGAAAAGAGATGTATGGAGATTAGTTTACAGGTACAACAACTTCAGTACCTTCCCAGATACCATGTTTTGTACAGTAACCGTGTGCTACTAATTTAAGTTTTTTACCAGTTGGGATGATTGTAAATGTAGTTGTGTTATGTGCTTTTACATTACCAAGAGTTCCTGGGATGTATGTAGCTTGTGCTAGTTTAGTTTCACCATTAAAAAGTGTTACTGATTCGATGTAGTGATCAAAATCATCTGGGTGAGTGTATTCGTTACCCATTTTTACTGTTACTTCAAATGGCTCACCAGCAGTTGCTGTATCTGCACATGTGATAAACGGTGAGTGTCTATCGATAAGATCTTTTTTTGCTTCTCTATCTACTTCTGAGATATCTACGTATTTATTAATTTTTGGCATATTAATTCCTTTTTTTGTTAATTTGTAAAAACATTATAGCACAAGTAAAATTAAATAGGATAAAATTACTCTTATTTATTCAATTAATTGTATTGTCCAAAATAAAAATCTAAAAAAAGACGTATGGCGTAGTTTGGTTTATAGTCATGGTCTTTATGGAAATTGACAGAAGGTGTTACTTCATAATAAAACCAGTCACGCCAAATATTCTGTCTCCAACTAAATGAAGTTACATAGTTATTGATTCCACCATATGTATCATTGGAAAATACTCTAGGCTTTGTGCCTATGATTTTTTTGTATTTGGTGTTTCCAAGAAATGACTGTGATAAACGAAGTCCTGAGTTTTTCTTAGAATTAAAATAGTATTGAAATGTAAAACCATAATCCATACCACTAACACCAGAAGAAGTTCCTCTTTGTAGATTTAAACGAAAAAGTGTATTGTTTTCAAATTCTCTGTCAAAATATATATTGCTCTCTTCTTTAAAATCATCTTGTATTGAATATTCAAAATTTTGTATTGTATCTATGGACCAATGACTTATATTTAGGGGATATCTGTATCTTGCACTGACATAAGGATTAATACCATGAATTCCAAGAGAATATCTTGATTCAATGTTTGTTAAAAATATATTTCCATAATATCGAATACCTAAATCTATATCAGAATCATAAGATTCTTTATGGGATGCTTCATCATCATTCAATGATATATTTTCAACAAACAGTTTTAGCTTCTGTCTGCATTCACTAAAAGGAAGTTGTGCACTAAGTTTTACATTAAAACTATTTGACTCTTTAGATTCAAAAGCACTGTCTATGCGCACACGAATAAATGTATCTTCTGTTTCATTTAAATATTTATTATTCTGAAAAAAAGCATCTACTGATTGAGATGAAGGTTTAGCTATTTTATGTGAAGTACAAGTAATATTATTATCATTGTATCCTAGCCATTTGCTGATAGTTACATCTGCTATTTTAGACCAATTAAGTAGAGTATCTGAAATATCTTTATGTAGAGTATCATAGAAAGTCGACTCATTAATCTGTGTATTTGTTTGCGATGCATATGAGAAAGTAAAATACAAGGGTAGAAGAAAAAGTTTTTTTGAAATAATCATGTTATTTACTCTTAGTTAACTGCATGAGTGCATCATGCATATCAAAATATGCGATGAAAAATTCAAATAATACTCTCCAAAACAACTCCATGCAAAGGAAACAGAGCAGTGAAATACTTAAAAGAATACGTTTTTGTTTAGGTGTCATAGCAATATCTATGTTATTATTTTGTTTTTTAAAATAGGATGATTTTATCCATTTGGCAATACTGTAACTTACCATAGGTATAACAATAGCACCAATATAATAGATAATAAGTAGTAGCGTAGGTGTTAAGAAAGTCTTAAATGTTAAAAAATCCTGCATTCGCATCCTTCATAAATGGTATCTAAGTATACACTAGGTAAATTATAGCAAAAGAATACCATTTAGGACAATTATGAGTGATGAGAATAAAATAGAATTAGATTTTGAAACCTTTATCCAAGCATTTAAAGAAAAGGTAAAAGAGGGGATGAGCTATCGAGATGCCATATTGTTTACTTCTATGACCTTTGGAGGACATGCTGCAAATTTGGTAAAACAGGCTGATGTAAAATTTCAGGAAGCTACTTTCCCAAAAACAGAACTTTCAAAACAACCCAATATAGATGAGTGTGCCTTAGCAAGTATGGACAAACTGTGGCATGGTGAACATTTTGAAGGTTCCACTGAGCAGATGCAAAGCTCCCAAGAAGAGACCATACTAGATACACTCTATTTTATACTCAAATACGCAGAATCTGAAAATGCCCTAGAATCCGTTTTAGCAGCCAACGATGCAGTCTGCGGTGACAAAAGGACAAGAAAAGTATTTTTAGAAAAGGCGTTTGATATTGCCTAAGAAATCTTACACCTCGAAAGAAGAGGTGTCTTAAAACTTAAGAAGCTTCAGTATAAAGATGTTTGGCTTTTTGTACGTGGAAGTTTAGACCGATCTCTTTTTCGCTACATCCAAGAGCAAGCGCTACCATCTGTGGCATATGAAGTACAGGGAGTTCTACATCACGTCCCATGACTTCTCCTATGCTGTCTTGGTAGGTATCCATTTTGAGGTGACAAAGTGGACATGGCGTTACCATCATTTCTGCACCGTTATCTACAGCATCTAGTAAGGCATTACCTGCAAGTACTTCTGAAGTATGATTTGCTTGTAACTCTACATGGAAACCACAACATTTATTTTTACTCTCATAGTTCACTGGGTTACCCTCAAGTGCTACTATAAGTCTGTCTAGTGACGTAGGGTTGTAAGGGTTCTCACCTCCATTTGCATCTTCATGTAACTCGGAAGGTCTAATGTTATGACATCCATAAAATGGCGCGATGTTTAGGTGTGAAAGTGGTACTTCAACTTTGTCTTTAATATTGTCAATACCATACTCATCAATCAGTGTATAGAGGAAGTGTTTTATTTCTGAGGTGCCTTTATACTCTAGTCCTACTTCTGCTAACTTTTCATTGACTCTAGCTTTGAGCTCTGGGTCTTTGTCCAGTGCGTGTTTAGTCATCGCAGAGTTAAGCTGACAAGTATTACAGATGGTAATCATCGTAAGTCCTAACTTCTCAGCATAACAGATGTTACGTGCGTTAAGTACATGTGCTAGAAACTCATCAAAGTCTTGTAAGTGAGAAGCACCACAACATGAAGCCTCTTCCAAAATAGTGATTTTGATACCTAATTTATCTGCTACTGCAAGCGTAGAAGAAAGTAGTTCGGGTGTAGACTGTTTTGCCGTACATCCTGTAAATAATGCATAGTGTAATTGTTCGCTCATCTTTTTCTCCTTACAGCTTATGTGTTTGTGCAATCTCGATAAGTTTCTGTACTTCATCGAGATTTTTTATTTTTGGAATACTATTGATAAATGGTATTCCTGAATGCCAATGGATTTTCCCCACTTTCATCATTCTCATTGCTGTACCTAAGTGTTTATACATACCAAGGTAACCCTCAGAGTAGGTCACGATATCTGCTTCGTCTAAGTAACCAGTCTTTTTCATACCTCTAAGGAAACCTTCTGCATGACGAGTAGCTACATTTGACTCAGCCACACCACGTACGAACTGTAAGTTGTGAAGTTTACCGATTTTTTCAATAGGGTTGATGTCTTTCGGACATGCTTCTGCACATTCAAAACATTTGACACAGTCCCAAACACCTGAACCCATTTGGGCAGTGATAGCCAAACGCTCATCACCTGCTTCATCACGTGTATCTACTGTAAATCTATAGGCTGCATTAAGTGCTGCAGGTCCGAGGAAAGCATCATTTACTTCAAGTGCTGGACAAGAATAGTGACATGCACCACATTGGATACAAAGATCAGAGTCTAAGAAGTTGTTAAATTCTGCGATGCTTTGCTTTGTTTCATGCTCTGGACGTGCTACCACATCTGCTACCACATAGGGTTTGACAGCTGCATGTTTTGCCCAGAAGTCTGCTTTGTCGATAATCATATCTTTAATCGCACGTTTTTTAGAACTTGGCTCGATGACTAATTCCTCACCAAATAAATCGATAAGTTCTAAAGCATTTTGTTTACAGGCAAGTGTAGCTTTACCATTTACTTTAATAGCACAAGCTCCACAAATACCATGTCTACAACTTCGGCGATAAGAGAAACTTCCATCATGTTCCCACTTAATACGGTTAAGCAGATCAAGAATTAGTTCATCTTTTCCTACTTCCATTTCATAATGTTTATAGTAAGGTAGATAATCAGTTTCTGCATTAAATCTAAATGTTTTTAGTGTAACCTTACGTGTAGGCTGAAAAGTATCCACTTCATCTGTATTAAATGCTTTATAGTCGTCTACGGTTTCTTCAGTCTGTGTACTCATCATCTTCTCCTAATACTTTCTTTCCATTGGCTCAAACTTACCTTGCGTAACTTCGCCCCATTCAATATCGACATTAAAATCTTTGTCCATAGTCGCATAGGTATGTACCATGTACTTTTCATCATCTCTGGTTGGGAAGTCTTCACGGAAGTGACCACCACGGCTCTCTTCACGATGTAAAGCACCCACAACTACCACTTTCGCAGACTCTAGCATATGTCCAAGCTCTATGGCTTCTTGTAAGTCTGTGTTAAAGGTATATGACTTGTCATCAATACGGATATGTTTAAATCTCTCAAGTAACTCATCTATCAGTGCAAGTTGTCGATCTAATGATTCTTTGGTTCTAAATACACCCGCGTCAGCAGTCATACCATTTTGAAGTTCAGTTCTAATCTTTGGTACCGTTTCGTTACCATTAGATGTCTTAATCGTATGCATTTCATCTATACATGTTTGTGCATCTTCTACACTTGCTTTACGAAGGCTTACACCTTCATCAAGCGCCTTAATCATGTTTTCTCCTGCATGTCTACCAAAAAGCATCGCTTCGAGGACTGAGTTAGCCCCTAGACGGTTAGCCCCGTGAACAGAAACACAAGCACATTCACCAGCAGCATAGAAACCTTCTACAAGCTCACCGGCAGCATTTTTCTGTACTTGACAATCAATGTTTGTAGGTATTCCACCCATAGAGTAGTGTGCAGTTGCAGAAATGTGGATAGGCTCTTTAAGCATATCTTGCCCTTGGAAAGCAATGGCAAGCTCACGAAGCTCTGGAAGACGTGTTAAAATGATTTCAGGGTCTAAGTGTGTTAGGTCAATGTTCACTGACTGACCATCTTTACCTACACCACGTCCTTGACGTACTTCTTCCATAATGGCACGAGATACAACATCACGTGAAGCGAGTTCCATGGCGTTTGGTGCATACTTAGTCATAAATCTTTCACCTTTAGAGTTAAAGAGTCTACCACCTTCACCACGTGCAGCTTCAGAGATGAGTACCCCTGAACCACCAAGCCCAGAGGGATGGAACTGTACAAACTCCATATCTTCAAGAGGAAGACCATGACGTGCAACGATAGAGAGAGAGTCTCCTGTGTTTGCATGGGCATTTGAATTAAATCTAAAGAGTCTTCCATTTCCACCTGTGGCAAACATCGTTACTTTTGCGTTAAATATGGCTACTTTAGAGTCTTTAATGTTATAAGCAACTACACCAGATACTTTTCCATCTTCATAAAGTAAGTCACCTGCATACCATTCGTCATAGACTTCAATACCTGCACGGTCTGCCTGTTCATAAATAGTTTGAAGCAGTGTTAAACCAGTACGGTCTTTTGCGTAACATGCACGAGGCTGTGATTGCCCACCAAAAGGTCTGATAGCAATGTCACCTTCTTCATCACGTGAGAAGACAGCACCCATGTGCTCTGCCCATCTGATAGTCTCAGGAGCTTTTGAACACATAAGTTCCACACAATCTTGGTCGGCAAGGTAGTCAGACCCTTTTACTGTATCGAACTCGTGAAGTTCCGTAGAATCCTCTTTACCAAGTGCAGCGTTGATACCACCTTGTGCAGCACCTGAGTGAGAACGTAGGGGGTGGAGTTTTGTGATTACAGCAGTTTTCTTACCTGCTTCTGTTAGCTCTTTGGCTGCGGCTAAACCTGCTAATCCAGAACCAACGATAACAGCGTCATATTCGTAGATTTTTATATCTGAGTTTTTGCTCATAGTATCTCTATCCTTTTAAACATAATGCATATATCTTAGCGTAATGTAGTTTAATATTAGGAGGAATTATAGGAGGTTTATGCGTAGGTGTCGTGGTGTGTTACGATGTTTTTCGCCATCATAAAATAGATGACGAAAAAATTAGAGGTTCATTATAGTTTTAAGCGTTAACGGTACGGACCTGTGCCACAAAATTTTTAGCACTCATAAGTTCTAAACCTATTATCTTTCTGCCAACTACTGTTTCTATCTCTTTAAAGTAAGTTGCAAACATCTCATAACATGCTTCATTTTCTACTACCAGCACCTCTGCTCCTGCATCATACGCTTCAAGAAGTGTAGCGCCTGCTTTTTTTAGTGCCAAAGTCTTATTGTCTTCCAAGATAGAAAGACCGGAAAGTTTATATTTTCGTGCTATTGTTACCTCTTTTGTTCCTAAATCTGAGATAATTTGTGAAATGACACCTTCATTATCTTTTTTTACCCCCGCATAGTATGCGATATATTTATTTTCGATGTCATCAATCGTTTTTATAGCTCTTTTTGTCTTTACAGCTACTTTTTCTTCTTTATTCATACCTAAACGATTTTTTATCATATCTAGAAGTGAAGGGTGCTCATTTTCATCTCTCTTTGCCATGTCTTTAAGTGCTGTGATAGCTGCATCATAGCTTTTGGCATTGAAAAGATTGTTTTCATACTCACAGTCAAACAGACCAGAATGAGGTGATGTGATAGCTTCCAAAATAGCATGTTTATGTTCATTACCTTCACTTATCATTTTGTGTGCCAATACTAAAATGGCATCACCAATATACTTACGGTCAAAGAGTGACGTCTCTGACGCATAGTGTAGGGCATAGAGTGTTTTATAAAATTTAAGATCTGACTCTGTTGCATAGGGCTCCAAAATTGCATAAGATTGCATAAAGTCATCATCATTAATTTTGAGTCCATTATTTGAGCGGTAGCTGTTTGCAGGTTCTATGGTAAGTTCTGTTCCCAATCTTTCTACGATACTTGATACTTTTTCCTTAGCTTCAACAATAAGCCCATTTATTTTCATAATGAGCTTTTTTTTAGGATAGAAAAAATCACTATTTTGTGCTTCTATAAGTCCTAACAACTCTTTTGCTGTTACATCTTCTTCCACTTTAAGTATGAAGTTTTTGTAGTATGGCAGGTAGTCTGTTTTCGCATTAAAAAAGAATGCTCTTACTGTAAGTTTTTGTGACATTAAGTATCTCCATCATTTGTTATATTAAGTATATCTTATGCAACTTCCAAATAAAACATAGTGTACAAACTAAAGTAAAAACATATGAACTATGTTACAATTTTGCCATGGATAAAGAACAATACCTTATTAATAACCTAAACTCAAAATATATCGGTGACGATGCAGCCGTTATTGCAGACGGAGACTTGGGCAACACACTCTACAGTATGGATGCCTTCTTTGAAGATGTTCATTTTAAACGAGAGTGGATGTCCATGGCGCAGATAGGGCGTAAAGCAATGCTTATAAATCTCTCTGATGCCATCGCTATGAATGCACAACCCAAATATGCGCTTGTTACCATTTCTATCCCTCAGGAGATGACACATACACAGATAGATGCACTCACACAGAGTATGCAAAACACAGCAGCAGAGTATGGCTGTGAAATCATCGGTGGTGACACTATAGGAGGAGACAAACTTCATCTAAGTATTACCATTATCTCAAAGAGTGAAGCGCCCCTTTTACGTACAACACTGCAAAAGGGTGATCTGCTTGCATATACAGGTACATTAGGAGAGAGTAAACGTGATTTAGATGCGCTCTTTAGAGGTGAGAACATCGCTGAGAATTCACGTTTTTATGAACCTACATTAAGAGCCGACTTCATAGCCAAAGCAAGAGCATATCTCACCGCAGGTATGGACATTTCTGACGGACTCTTTTGTGACACCAACAAACTATTAGATATTAATAAATATGGATTTGAATTACTGACTGATATCGACGATACAATAGGGCTTAGCGGAGAAGAGTATGAGATGTTAATATCTTTTAATAAAAAAGATTTGGAGAAACTAGAAAGTATCGCTAAAGAGACAAATACACCGTTAAATATATTTGCCAAAGTGGTTCAGAATGATGAGAGATTTAGGTGTAATAGCCATCACTTTTAATTCCAAATACCCTTCATCTTCCGAGTCATCGCATCTTCTACATCTTTCATGAGGCTTTTAGCCTCCTCTCCAAAGACAAATGACCCTTTAAAGTTTCGTTCTACAGAGTTTACGTATGACTTTAATGCTTTTTTTTCTTCATCTGTTTTAGCTGTAGTGAAGAGGTACTTCATACCAGAGTTTTCATTATAGTTTGGTCTTTGGGTTTCTATGTAGAGTTTGCTTGAGGTACGTACCAAGTCATAGTTGTCTTTGAGTTCATAGACTTGTACACGGGCACCATAGGGTGCATCATAGGCTTTACCTCTTCTGTCCCAGTGGCTGTAGAGGGTAACTGTCGTACCGTTTATCTCATAGTAGCCATCTTCTACACTTTTTGCAGAACAAGCACCTGTGCGGTCTTTGAGTATAAGGCTAAATACAAAGGTAAGGTTGTTGTTGCGCTCTTCACGGTAGAGTCTCAACACTTCACCTTTAGAGTCATAGATGTCGTACGTTTCAGTAGTAATGCTAAAGTCTTGGTTGCCTATAGTAATGTGTTTAAGCTCCGCACCTACCAGTGTGTAGGTAAGAAAAATAAGTGTAAGTAATATTTTTTTCATCGTTTAACCTTTGGGACTGTTCTATTTGCTAAAGCAGCAGGGTATGTTCTCTCTTGAGCGATAGACTCAGCTCTTTGGCTTAATATAGTATTATCTAGGTGTAAATGCTGTGCAAAATTTCTTTGTCCAACAATCACCTCATCTATAAATCCAAATTTCACAAAATCTTTTGCGATAGCATCTATCATATCTAGCGCCGATGAGACTTTGACTATCTCACAACGTGCATAGCGTTCACGGGGAAAAGAGACCTCTGCCACACGCAAAGTAGGATCATCCCCAGGGATTTGTTGTGCACCAAAGAGCGGTTTTGAACCCACATCTGCCTTGGAAAAAGAGGGGATAAACTGTGAAAGATGCTGTATAGCAGCATTTGTACGTTTTTGTGTCTCTTCTTTTGTCCAAGATTTTTCTATCTTTGTGATGAAATCTTGACCAAGTTTTGGCTGACAACTTAGTAGAGAATTCGCTACAAGTCCATTTTCATAAAGTGTAATCTCTTTGGTCATACCGTGCAGTT
>JALXBG010000126.1 GCA_026991605.1 Sulfurovum sp. | reverse complement strand
GCTACGCCCGCGCATCCATACCTCATCTAAGCATTAGCTTAAAATTGGAGTGCGATTATAGCCTAAAAAAATTTAAATGTAAATAGTATTTGTGCTATAATCCAAAAAATATTAATTAAAGGCTCAATATTATGAGAAGTAACGAGATTAAAGAGGGTTTTGCCAGAGCCCCACATAGAAGTTTGTTAAGAGCAACGGGTGTAAAAGATGAAGATTTTGCAAAACCATTTATTGGGGTGGCCAACTCATTTATAGAAATCATTCCAGGACATTTTTTCTTAAACAAAGTAGCAGAAGTGATTAAAGAAGAAATCCGTGCCAATGGGTGTGTACCCTTTGAGTTTAACACCATTGGTGTAGATGACGGTATCGCTATGGGACATGATGGTATGCTCTACTCTCTTCCTAGTCGTGAAATCATTGCCAACTCTATTGAGACTGTAATGAATGCACATAAACTAGATGCGATGATAGCCATCCCTAACTGTGATAAGATTGTCCCAGGGATGATTATGGGTGCGTTGCGTGTAGATGTACCTACGGTGTTTGTTTCTGGTGGGCCTATGGCAGCAGGACATATGGAAGATGGTACACCTATTGACCTCGCTACCGTTTTTGAAGGGGTAGGAGAATATGAAGCAGGAAATATCACAGAAGATACACTTACTGAAATGGAATGTAATGCTTGCCCAAGTGGTGGTTCATGTTCTGGTATGTTTACAGCAAATTCCATGAACACACTCATGGAAGCTATGGGTATTGCACTTCCAGGAAATGGAACGATTTTGGCATTAACCCCTGAGAGAACAGAGCTTTACAAAAAAGCCGCACGCCGTATCTGTGAGATAGCCAAAGCTGACGCAGTAGAACGTGAAAAATTCCGTATGAGAAATATCCTCAATGAAAATGCTGTACGTAATGCATTTGCTGTAGATATGGCTATGGGTGGATCTTCAAATACTGTACTTCATATGCTAGCCATTGCTAGAGAAGCGGACGTTAACTTTAATCTAAAAGATATTAATGCTATTTCAAAACGTGTGTCACATATTGCCAAAATTTCTCCATCTTTAACAACGGTACACATGGAAGACATCAATACCGCAGGTGGTGTAAATGCAGTGATGCATGAAATGATGAAACGTGGTAATGATATCTTAGCGGATAACCTCTCTATCTCAGGAGAAACACTCTATGAGAAAGTAAAAGATGCAAAAATACTGAATACAGATATTATTCATACTATTGACAACCCTTACTCAGAAGTGGGTGGACTTGCCATTCTTTATGGTAACCTTGCAGAACAAGGTGCCGTGATAAAAACAGCAGGTATTACTGGAGATAGAGTCTTTACAGGAACAGCTATATGCTTTGATTCACAAGATGAGGCTATAGAAGGTATCTTGGCAGGAAAAGTTAAAGCTGGGAATGTGGTTGTCATTCGATATGAAGGCCCTCGTGGAGGACCAGGGATGCAAGAGATGTTAAGCCCTACGTCACTCATCATGGGTATGGGTCTTGGCGATAAAGTAGCCCTCATTACTGATGGTAGATTCTCAGGAGCTACCAGAGGTGCAAGTATCGGTCATGTAAGCCCAGAGGCGGCAGAAGGTGGTCTTATAGGACTACTTGTAGATGGCGATGAGATTCACATCGATGTAGATCAATACATCTTACAAGCAAACTTAAGCGATGAAGAGATAACGAAAAGACGTGCAGACTTTACACCGCTTGTGAAGCCGTTAAAAAGTAAATGGTTAAGACAATATAGAGCATTGGTAACAAATGCCAGTGCTGGTGCAGTATTGGAAGCTGAGTAAGAAAGAAAAAGGAGCGACTTACGCTCCTTATTAAGAAGGTCGTCTTGCACCTTTATAGCGTTGAGAATAAAATGCTTTATTTAAACTAGTAATCACTACTTTTTTCTTCGCA
Source organism: Sulfurovum sp. (assembly GCA_026991605.1). Taxonomy (GTDB): domain Bacteria; phylum Campylobacterota; class Campylobacteria; order Campylobacterales; family Sulfurovaceae; genus Sulfurovum. The sequence continues at coordinate 11,794 of JALXBG010000126.1, read as the reverse complement.
GAACTTGCATGGATAAATTTACCATTTCCTAGGTAAATCCCTACATGGTTTACATATCCTTTATGGTGTTTAGAAGTATCAAAAAAAATCAAATCACCTTTTTGAAGGTTTTTTCTTGGAACATATTTCCCATATTTAGATTGAGCGATGGCTCTTCTTGGAAGTTGAATACCATTTTTCTTATATACATACGTTGTAAAACCAGAACAGTCAAAAGTATTTTTTTCACCTGTCGCACCCCAGACATAACGTCTTCCTAGTTTCTTCTTCGCTAATGAAGTGATTTTCGATGATTTTGATGTACCTGAACTATGTGTAGAAAATAACAAGTCTCCCAAAGAGAACGAAGTCTTTTTCTTCTTCTTACTTACAGTTCCTTTGCCTAAAGAGATTGTCTCCAGATTAGAAAGAGAAGCAACAAGTTTTTTATTACTCTTCTTGTATCTTCTAGTAACTTTTATTTTTTTATTTTTATATGTTATTTTTGCAAGTTTTGGTTTAGGAACATTATATGTATTGGTAGGTACTTTTAAAACTCTACCTATTTTAAGTCTCTCACCTTTTTTCAAACCATTGGCTTTTTGCACTTCTGCTATTGTTGTATGATGATTGTGCGCAATTATATAAAGTGTCTCACCATTCTTAACACTATGCTTTGCAAATCTTTGAGTTATCTTTTTCTTTTCTGTTTTATGTGCAACTTTTATAGATTCTTTTTTATTTGGGAAATATGTATTGGTAGGTACTTTTAAAACTCTACCTATTTTAAGTCTCTCACCTTTTTTCAAACCATTGGCTTTTTGCACTTCTGCTATTGTTGTATGATGATTGTGCGCAATTATATAAAGTGTCTCACCATTCTTTATTTTATGCTTTGTTGTTTTAACCGCTGCCTGTGCTGAAAGCACACTCACAGATAATACAAATAATACTGCATAGATTTTTTTCATTGTTACTCCTAAAAATTAAACACGTATAGAGATATAAAATACCCTAATACTAAAAAATATGCACAATTGTATCGATATACTATTAATCAAAAATAAATACGAATTTAAACTTTTCTTAAATCTACCCTATAAGCTAGTAAAATGATTCTATCCTTTTTGAAGAATTTTTACCAAATGATCTGCCACTCTGAGAGCATTGGCATAGATGGTCCAGGTATACGCAACCGAACCTCCCGTAGGCATAAAGCTTGCATCTGCAACAAAAAGGTTTGACACATCATGTGCCTGACAGTATTTATTGAGTACTGACGTTTTAGGGTCATTACCAAAGCGACACCCTCCTGCTACCAAGTTTTGAGGTGGCGCAGATGATACTGAAGAGTAAATATTTTTAGCTCCCATCTCTTCAAGTATCTTTTCACATTTTTTGGCAATATACTCTCCTACTTTTACATCTTGAGGATGCCCTTCAAGGCGAAGTTTTCCCACAGGCATACCGTATTTGTCTTTGTGTGTAGGGTCAAGGGATACAAAACAGTCATCATTGGGAAGCCAGTCATTAAAGATTTCAAAGCGAATACTTTTTTGTTCTGTCATACGCTTGACAACACGTTCGCCAAGTTCTTTACCCCAAACTAGTTTACCATCACTATAGTTATTTTTTCGTGCACGAGAAATGATGTTTTGGTGTTCAAACATAAATTCAACCGAGCCGCCTTTAAACTTGCCATCCCACCAATGATCAACAAAATACCAATCTAACACAGAACGGTTGACAAACAATCCTGTTGTCATAAGTTCTTCAAATTTTATCTCTTTCAAACTATCTTTTTGCAATTCACCCTGTCCTGAACCACCACCTGAGAAAATAAGGTTTTTCCCTAGTTCCCCAGAGCTGTTAGCCAATCCATTAGGGTAAAACTTATTCGCAGAATTGAGAAGCAACCTTGCACTTTCATGGGCTTGTGCTGCGACCACAAACATCTTTCCCTCTATACGTTTTTCCTTACCGGTTATCGTATCGACAACAATGGCATACTTAACCTTGTCTTTACTCTCACTATGTAGCTGTTTGACATAGGTATTTGTCAAGAGTGTCAAATTCCCTGTTGCAAGTGCTGGTTTAATCAGTGCTTCCCTTGAAGAGCTTTTGGCTCCAGAACTACACCCATAACTTCCACAGAAATTGGAGTAATAACAGGCATCACGTCCAGGTTTATTTTTCGAAAGTACTGCTCTGGGTGTGACAAGTGGTGTAATACCCAAAGCTTTACAACTCTTGTCAAGTAACTTTACAACGGCATTTTCCTTAGTAGGAGGTTGTGTAAAATTTGGTGTACTTCGTTTTGGCTCATACTTATGTGGTTCATAGTGTCCAGATATCCCGATCAACTCCTCTGCCAGCGTATAATATGGTTCCATATCTTCATAGCTGATAGGCCAATCCACAACATTGGCTCCTTTTATCGCACCATACTTACTTTTGAGTTTAAAGTCATCTGGATGTAACCGATGCAACATACCCGACATCAAGTTAGAAGATCCGCCGACAATGTTTCCATTCCAAAAGCTCCATCCCGACTCATAGGTAGGTGTTGCTACCCACTTACCATCTACTTTTTCTTCGATGGTATGGTATTCATCAAAAAGATTTGGGGTCACCAAATCACGCCTACAATACGCCAGCTCATCTTTACTGAACTCTTCACGTTTAACCAAACGTCCTTTTTCTAAAACAGCGACTTTATACCCTGCTTTACATAAAGTATATGCCACTGCACCACCACTTGCTCCTGAACCTATTATAACTACATCATACATATAATGACTCCATATATTTTGTTTTAGGTCTAGGGTATCCCCCATAAGATTGCACGGATTTCCATCCTGCCTCTTTAATGTTTGAGCCATAAATAGGAGCAGAGAACATCCCTTCCATAGTAAGTGTCATAATCCGTTCTATCCATGAACTCCCATAACCAGTCTCTTCATAAGTACGTAGCGCTTTTTCTTTTTCTACCTGTGTCATCGTGACAAAACGACCTTTCTCTCTACTGATAAATTCCTCTGCACCTTCCAAAACGAATACCTTGATGTCACGGTCATAACTTTTATGGCTAATGGTTTCATATAAAAACTGTGTTACCTTCATCTCTTTTGCCGAAGGAAGTTTACTGCCAGAAGGAAACATATGTTCCTGCACTGCTGCTATGGTTGCTTCCACTTTTTTAAACTCTATCTCAAACTTGCTTGTCTCTTTAGCCTGTATATAAGAAGAGAGTCCCAACAAAGAACCCAAAATAAGAAATTGTCTTCGTTTAATCATACTGATTGTTACCTTTTTTAAATACTTAATTGATAATATCATAGTCTCTCTTTGTGTACTATAAGTGCAAAGGTTTCTAGAGTTACACACTTGTTACACATACAAAACAATATACTAGCACTGTTAAACAAATAAAACTAAAATTAGGAGACAGATATGAAAAAGTTAATTTTTTCTTCATTGGTAGGATTGGCACTTGTTGCTTTTACAGGATGTACAACAGGAAATGATACATCAGCAGCTAAATGCCAATCAAGTAAATGTGATGGTGCAAAAAAATGTCAAGCATCCGGAAAATGTGGTGATGCAAAAAAAGTTGCAAAAAAATGTAATACAACAAAAAAATGCTCTGCAGGTAAATGCGGTAAATAAGTTTCAATAGTATTATACCTCCACACGCTATAAAATTCTTTTTATAGCATGGTGGATACTTCAATATTATCTTTTTTCATCTATATATAATAAACACTTTTTCATATCTTTTTTAGCACAAAATTCTTATATCCTCTACACACGGACTACACATCCTACATACTATACTAGCACTGTAACAACATGCATATAGTCATAAAGGATGAACAATGATTAAGACAATACATCAAACAGCAAAAAATATTCTTAGTAAGGGACAGAGTGTTTCACTCTTTCTTGCAAGACTTGCCGTAGCCTATGGATTTTATAAACCTGCCATGATGAAATGGGCAGACATAAGTGCCATAGCTGAATGGTTTGGATCTATAGGCATACCCTTTCCTACACTTAATGCCTATATGGCTGCGACAACGGAAATCACGGGTGTGGTACTTTTGACATTAGGACTTTTTACAAGACTTATTTCCATTCCTCTTATTGTAGTGATGATTGTGGCTATAGTCACAGTGCATTTACCACATGGATTCTCCGCTGGAGAAAATGGTTTTGAAATTCCGCTATACTATATGTTGTTTTTAGCCCTCTTTGCTTCTCTTGGAGCCGGAAAACTTAGCTTAGATTACCTCTTATTTGGTGAAGAGCAATAAAATACTATCAATAAAGATAAAAGGATATACAATGAAAAAATTATTAGTACTACTAGGGGCAATCGCACTTACATTTACACTAGCAACAGCATCAGGAAAATGTAGTGGAGACAAGTGCAATGGCGCTAAAACTGAAAAGAAATGTGCTAGCGGTAAATGCTCTAGCGACAAAAACAATACAACAAAGTGTTCTGCTGACAAAAAAGAAAAAAAAGAAGCACCTGCAAAAGGAAAATGTGGTCAAGGTAAATGTGGATAATCTACCCACACCCTTTCTAATTTAATCTCCTATCTGTTTATAGATAGGTGATTTACCTCTCTTTCATAAATCATTGTATAATGTATCTATACCAAGAAACCCTCTTCATACAAAAGGATAGATATGAAACATTTACTACTTTCACTGACATTATTATTCTCACTCACAGCATGTCAAGACAAAAAAAATGATGCAAAAGCCCAAGCAACGCATGATGCCCAAATAGCTGCACAAGCTAAGGCAGAAGTACTTGCAGAAATTGAGGCCAAGAAAAAATCTGAAGAGGCAAAGCACAAAAATAAAAAGCTCAACCAAATAGGTATTGTTATAGATAAAGGGACTATTACCATCGATACCAATAAAACAAAAGATTTTTTACAGCAACTGAGTCAAAATATGGAAATACAAATGCAAAAGATATCGAATGATTTACAAAAAGGCATTATAGAAACAGAGGAAGCTGGTATCAATATTAATAATGAACATATTAATATTGACCTAAACAAAACCAGAAACCTTTTAGAGGACTGGAGTAAAAAAATCCAAGTTTTTGTCAATGAATTTAATAAAATTTCAAACTCTACTGAGACCAATACAAGTAAAGAACAATAATGCAACAAATAGACATGAACTCAAAATGAGTTCCAAGCCGAAATGGAAAAAACCAGTAAGTTTGTGAACAAGGTCTATGATCAGTTTGGATGGGTTCCTAACCCAAATGAAGAGCTTAATGAAGGTGTCACCATGGGACTTGCCAGAAATAAACTCATCTATGGTAAACGTTTTTGTCCTTGTTTTATGGTGATAGGGGAGACAAAAGAGGAACAAAAAGCAGCAGATAATCGTATCTGTCCATGTAAACCTGCTATAGAAAAAGAGATACCTGAAGATGGGCTCTGCCATTGTGGTATCTTCTGTACCCCAGAATACGCAGCAGCCCAAGCACAACATGATGAGATAGAAGAAGTAGTACATGCACACTCCCAAGGTCTCACTAAAGAACAGGCCGAAACTCTTCTTCAACAAGAACAACTCGATGGCGATGAATTAGAAGCTCTCATAGAAGCACGTGAACTTGGCATGGTACACTTTACACTGGTTGACACCAGAGAATTTATGGAGTTCCAAATGGGGCATATCGTAGGCACAGACACCCTTGTACCTACTTCACAGTTCTACGCCAAAGTAGAAGAACTCGCAGGCAAAAAGTCTGAACAGATTATAGTCTATTGCCATTCAGGAAGCAGAAGCTTTCAAGTACAACATGCCATGAAAGGTATGGGCTTTGAAAAAGTAGGCAATCTACGTCCAGGAATTATTGGGTATGCTGGGGAGACTCAGAGAGGGTGATATAAATTAAAATTTTGGAAATAATTTAAAAGGAAATGAGGAGCCGAAGCTCCTCAAGAGATAACTAACAAAAAGTTAATTATTTAGCAAGTGCTGCTTTAGAAGCATCAGCTACTTTTGTGAACGATTCAGGAGCATTCATTGCCATATCAGCAAGAATTTTTCTGTCAAGTTCGATATTTGCAAGTTTTAAACCATGCATAAATGTAGAGTAATTCATACCGTTAAGTCTTGTAGCCGCATTGATACGCGTGATCCACAATCTTCTGAAATCTCTTTTCTTTTGTCTTCTATCTCTGTAAGCATATACTAATGAACGCTCGAGTTGTTCCTTCGCTTTTCTGAAGTGTTTTCTTCTACCACTGTAGAACCCTCTAGCTTGTTTTAATAGTCTTTTGTGTCTTCTAGTTCTTACGACACCAGTTTTTACTCTCATGGTTATCCTTTACCTTATACTTGTACTGTAATTTTCAAAAGAAAATCAGTTTTAGTAGGTGTCAAACATTCTCTCTGTTTGAACTTGCCCCTAATCGGGGGATTATTGCTTTTAAAATGACTTAATTCAACTAAAGTTGAATTAGCAGATCATTTCTTTAATATTTTTAGCATCAACGCCATCAACATATTTAGGACTGTTCATTTGTCTATGGTGTTGACCATCAACTTTAGTAAGAATGTGACTTCTGTACGCAGTTCCTCTTTTGATTTTGCCGCTTTTTTTAACTTTAAAACGCTTTACAGCGCCTTTTACACTTTTCATTTTTGGCATATGCTCTCCCTTGATAGAATTTTCTAAACCCCTAGACACAAATGTCCATTGGCATAAAATGGGACGCTATTATACCCAAATTATATAAAATGTTTATAAAAATGTTATCTTGTACTTTTCTAACCCCATTTATGATAAAATCTATCAACCAAAAATGAGGGCTTGCCTGTGGACAAAATCACCGAAATACTTTCTCAAAAAAAGAAACTTCTTACAGAAATTTACTTTGATTTACAGCTTCATTTTGAACAAAAGTATGGTAAAGATGCCCTTGTACTTATAGAGATAGGCACATTCTTTGAAGTCTACGAAGTCAACAATGACGAGATGAAAGTTGGTAAAGCCAAAGAGATAGCCGAACTACTCAATATTCAGCTCACACGCAAGAGCAAAGCCATTTTGGAAAACTCTGTTTCTAACCCACTTTTAGCAGGTGTGCCTGCAGTCTCGCTCGACCGTTACCTTTCACGACTTATTGATACCAAAAAATACACTATTATTGTTGTCAAACAAAAAGGAGAGATGCCCAACATCAAACGTTATGTCTCCAATATCATCTCTCCGGGAACCAACTTTGAGTACTTGAATGAACCTACCGAGAACAACATCGTCTCACTGCTCATCGATGAGAATGCAGGCATCTACTCTGTAGGGTATGCAGCTATTGATGTGAGTACAGGTAAAACTATCTGTAACGAAATCCACTCTACGCGGGATGACAAAACCTACGCACTGGATGAAGCTTTTAATCTCCTGCAAACCTATAGCACCTCTGAAGTCATACTCACGCTTGACAGCAAAGAGATTGACAAAGAGTGGCTTATTCACTACCTAGAGCTTGAGTCTTTACACTACTCTGTCAATACCAAACGGTTCAAAATATCTTTTCAAAATGAACTCTTTACCCGCATCTTTAGTATTAACTCATTTCTAAGTGCCATTGAGTTTTTAGACTTAGAGCGTCACCCCTATACTACTGAGTCTTTGGCTGTACTCATAGACTTCATCATCGAACATGATGAGAGTATCATCGAGAAGATGAACAAACCTCAGTTTCTTGGTAACAACCGCTATATGTACATCGGAAACAATGCTATAGAACAGCTCTCAGTCATCTCACGAGACCCTGCTGACATTACCTTGCTTGACCTTATTGACAAAACCTCTACCGCCTTTGGGAAACGTCTGCTTAAAGAGCGTCTGCTCAATCCAATTTGCGACAGAGAACTCTTAGAAAAACGGTATGATTTGACAGAGCTTCTCCTTCCAAACATTAACCGTTTTGAGACACACCTGAAACAGATTTATGACCTAGAACGTATTACAAGGCGTATCAAACTTCGTAAACTGCACCCTGTAGAGTTGACATATATTGCCATGTCACTTGAGGCCATTTTAAAACTCTTGGATGATGCACAGCAAAATGGACTAGACATAGAAGAGAATCTCTATGATGAGACAAGCGAAATGCTCAAAGTTCTCCATGATACTTTCGAACTAGACATCTGTGCACGCTTTCGTATAGAACAAATCAATGACAACCTTTTTAAAGATGGCATCTACCCAGCCATTGACACCATAGTCAAGACGCAGGAAAAAGAAGTTGATAAGATGGAGTCTGTCGCACAGCATGTGGAGAGTCTCTTTGAAAAAGACAAACTTTTCACAGGTACTACCAAGTATACTACAGTCGCTTATTTGGAGAGTGAGGGGTACTACCTAAACCTTACAAAAAATAGATTTACCCTTATAGAGAAATCACTCAAAGACTCTTTTGTCACCATTGACAATAAACACCATTTCTTTAAAGATTTTCAATACAAATACTTGAAAAATGCAGTCAAAGTCCAAGCCCCTCTTTTTGAGGAGATAACACGTAACTATGAGACCTCACAAGTCAAACTTGTCTCACTTGTCAAGCAACGTTACATAGAGAGCCTTGATTTACTAGAAAATAGATTTTCTCTTTTACTTGACAAACTTATTGTTTTTATTGCCAATATTGATGTAGCTATCTCCAATGCCAAATGTTCAAAAACCATGAACCTCTCTCGCCCTGTTATTGAGGAAGGTTCCCTTTATGAAGCTATCGGCTTACGTCATCCTATCATAGAGTCCAACGATGAAAGGGGTATCTATGTACCTAACGATATCTTTTTAGGTAGCAATAATGCCACAACACATAACCACATCACACTCAATGCTAGCGATGGCGAAGATGTGTTAGGCGTTTTACTTTACGGGATAAATTCTTCAGGTAAATCTTCTCTCATGAAAAGCATCGGACTCTCCGTGGTTTTAGCCCAAGCTGGTTTTTTTGTGCCTGCAGTAGAACTTCGTTTTGGTCTGTATGACAAGCTCTTTACACGTATCGTCTCACAAGACAATCTTTACAAAGGATTGTCCACCTTTGCTGTTGAGATGATGGAGCTCAAAAACATCTTTAACCGAGCAAATGAACGCTCTTTAGTTCTTGGGGATGAGATAAGCCAAGGCACAGAGACAGAATCTGCTCTTGCCATCGTCTCAAGCGCTATTTTAAAGCTTATCTCTTTAAAGTCGACGTTTATCTTTGCCACACACTTACATCAGCTAGGAAGCATTCCTCAGCTCCAAAAGTTACAAAACCTCATTTTTTTACATTTGGGTATCAAATACGATGAAAGCAATGACTCCCTCATTTACAACCGTGTACTACAACTAGGCATGGGAGACAGTCTTTATGGACTAGAGTTTGCCAAATCTTTACATATGGACAAAGAGTTTTTAACGATGGCACAAACCATCCGTGAAAATCTAAATCATGGCGGTTCAGACGTCAAAAAACTTCAAAAACAAAAACGTAGTAAATACAACAAAGATTTGTATTTGAGTAAATGTGCTTTATGCGAAGAACAAGTTGAAGATGTGCATCATATTGTAGAACAGCAAGAAGCGAATAGTGATGGACATATAGACCATTTTCATAAAAACCATAAGTACAATCTCATACCTTTATGTAAAAATCACCATAACTTAGTACATGAAGGGAAAATAAATATTTCTGGATTTGTAATGACAAATGAGGGATTGAAGTTACATTATGAGATTAAGGAGTCATAGACTCTTTCTAAACAAAGAGTCTATGGGGTTGATGAAGGCAAATCCGCATCATTTAGAAGTCGTACGTTACCCCTGCTGAAATAGCATCCAAATCAGGGATATCTGACTTAATCAACAATCGTTGATAATCCACAAACAGACCCCAACCTTTTTCTTGGTCTGCCTGTCCGTCAAATCCTTCTGGATAATAGACATTTCTATCATAGTCATCTCTCATATCAGAAAGATCATATTCCAGTCCCAATCCTGCAGAGAATCCATTGTCATCAATGGAAGCATTGAGTTTCCCAGAAGATTTTGTCTGTGTCCAACCATAACCTAAAAGTCCATAGAGATTTAAATTTTCATTAAATGGTAACATCGGCTTTACAAAAAGTCCAAAATGTTCCAATTTTTGTCCATACAATTGACCTTCATCCCAAAATGTACCAATATATCGTGCCTCAAGCCCTATATATTGGTTCCATTCATACCCTACTCTAAGCATTGCACCATATGTTACATCTTTATAATTAGATTCATAATAACGTCCAGCAACAAACCCTGCACCTATATACACAGGTACAGCAGCATGTTTCACGGGTACAGGTTCGACAGGAACCACCGGCATAATATCTCCACCAGCATAACTCAAAGTCTGCAATATTGTAATAATAGGTATTAAAAGTAACCGTTTATGCTTCATTTTTATTTTATTTCCTTCTCTACTAACATATTCTCTTCTTCTTTTCTTACATAGTATAAGCCAAGTAAACTCGTTAAGAGTATCATCAGCATTATACTAAACTTACCTAAAGCATCCCCATTATCAGAATGTTTATTACCATCTACAGTCAATGTAAATGTTTCTGTCACGGTATCACCATTTCTATCAACTATAGTATAGGTAAAGGCATCTGTTCCACTATATCCAGCTTCTGGTACATAACGTAAGAGGTCATCTGTAAGATCCTCTGGTGTACCACCATCATCTAATGTCACTATACCGTGTACAGGTTGAGTAAAGGAGATAAGACTTCCTCCATCTGCTAGAGGATTAATAGTAATACCCTCTGCCCTCACATCATTATTTTGTACCTGTACTTTTTGTGTTTTTGTAATGGTACTGCCATCACTATTTACAATTGTATATGTAAATTCATCTGAACCACTAAAGCCTGCATCAGGTACATATCTTAAGAGATCATCAGTTGGATCATTTGGTGTTCCTCCATCATCAAGGTATACTGAACCATGTGCTCCTTGGCTGTATCCTACTAAACTTTCACCTATACCAAGTGGTGTAATAGTCACACCATCTAATCCTGACACTACAGGTACAGCAGGTATTTGTCCTGCTGTACATGATGAAGTACATCCAGATGTACATGGCGGAGGAGGACATGCTGGTGGTGGACATACTGGCCCACAATTTGGACATTTTACTATAGTAGGATCTCCACTTGGTCTCGTTAATGGGTTATCAGTATCTACGCTTCTATCATAATCTACATTACCATCACCATCTTGATCCCAATATCCTAATCCTTGATTTTTGATTTCATTGATATCTTTTGGTACTGTTGTGCGGAAAGTTATCACTACTTCATTATTCGCAGTATCCTCTGCATGATTACCAAGATCTGCAGCAATATTACCATTCCATATCACTGTTCTTGTTGCTACATTATAGTAACATCCTGTTGCATTCGCATCAGTTGTTGAATTACCCTCTGTAACACAACGCAATGTTCCTGATACAAATATCACATCTTCTGCAAGAGGATCTTCTACATGAACATTTATTGCATTCTCATTACCATCATTAATCCATACCATCTTCCATTCAACTTCTGGCCATCCAGCAGCATTTGCTGTTTTTGTTGCACTTGGGGGATCAAATACATGTGAATTCTGGTTGTAATTAATTGTCTCTGTTGCTACGTTTGACGTGTTACCTGCTGAATCTTGTACTGTGTAATCTATTGGTGTTGGATCACCTGTAAATCCTGCTTCAGGTGTAAATGTAATATCACCTGT
>JALXBG010000125.1 GCA_026991605.1 Sulfurovum sp. | reverse complement strand
CACAAATGTTACATCTTGTATATGCCTGAGAAGAAAACTTAGGTGCTCTCTTCTGCTTAGCTATCATTGATTTCTTAGCCATTAGTTCTTTCCTTTAGCGAAAGGCATTCCGAGCTTTTCTAAAAGCACGAAACCTTCTTTGTCAGATTCAGTACTTGTTACAATTGTAATATTCATACCGTGTGTCTTAATGATGTTGTCAAACTCAACTTCTGGGAACATAAGTTGCTCTTGAAGACCGAAGTTATAGTTACCACGTCCATCAAAACCTTTTCTAGGCACACCTCTAAAGTCTTTTACTCTTGGGAGCGCAATCGATACAAGTTTATCAAAGAAAGTGTACATATTTTCACCTCTAAGTGTTACTCTGATACCTGAAGGAGCACCTTCTCTTGCTTTAAAACCAGCAACTGATTTTTTGGCATTCACAACTACTGCTTTTTGACCAGCAATAAGTGAGATTGTGTCTACCATATTTGCGATTAGTTTAGAGTCTTTCCCCTCTTCACCAGCACCTACAGAGATAACAATTTTCTCAAGCTTCGGAGTCTGCATCGGGTTTTTAATCCCACACTCTTCTTGAAGTGCAGGAACGATGTCATTGTACTTTTGCTTCATTCTACTCATAAGATTATGCCTCTACTTTTTTTACATTTGAGATGTGGATTGGCATTTCAACGTTTGCAAATCCACCCTCTTTGTTTTGTTCACTTGGTTTTACAGCTTTTTTAGCCATTTTACAACCAGCAACAATTACTGCATCTTTTTTAGTCAGTACTTGAAGAACTTCTCCAGTTGTACCTTTATCATCACCAGTGATAACCATTACAGTATCACCTTTTTTGATTTTGAATTTCTTATTATTTGCTATATTGGCCATACTACCATACCTCCGGTGCAAGTGATACAATTTTCATAAAACCTGCATATCTTGTTTCACGACTTACAGGACCAAAGATACGTGTACCTATTGGCTCTTTTTTGTCGTCAATGATTACAGCAGCATTGTCATCAAAACGAATAAGTGAACCATTTTCTCTTTGGATCTCTTTTTTAGTTCTCACAACAACCGCTTTAATAACCTTACCTTTTTTCACTTTACCAGTTGGAAGTGCCTTCTTTACAGAAGCTACGATAACGTCACCTACAGATGCATATCTTCTTTTAGATCCACCAAGAACCTTGATACACATAATCTCTTTTGCACCAGAGTTATCTGCTACATTTAATCTAGTAAAACCTTGGATCATTACACTTCTCCTCTTTTTACTATCTCAAGAAGTCTGAAACTTTTTGTTTTTGAAAGTGGTCTACATTCAACTGCAGATACTGTATCGCCAACATTAATGTCATTTTTCTCATCATGGATAAGATATTTTTTAAATCTTTTTACAGTTTTGTGATATCTTGGGTGAAGTACTCTTCTTTCTACTAAAACAGTAGCAGTTTTGTCTCCAGCCTTTTTAATCACAGTACCAGTTATTTGTCTTTTTGGCATAATGACCCCTTACTTCGATCTAACAGCAGTTAAAGCTGTTTGAATTCTAGCGATATCTTTTTTCGCTACTCTTAACTCAGTAGTGTTTGTTAATTGCATCGTTTTCTGCTTTGCATTTAATGTAAACAATTCAAGTTTTTTCTCTTTAAGCATAGCAGTTAATTCTGCTTCGCTTTTGTCCTTAATATCAATATACTTCATTTGTATCCTTTAAAGCGATGATTTTACACTTAAATGGCATTTTATGAATTGCAAGTGTCAATGCTTCTCTAGCAAGAGTCTCTTCAACACCAGCCATTTCAAAGATAATTCTTCCTGGCTTAATATTCATTACCCATCTATCAACAGCACCTTTACCTTTACCCATTCTTGTTTCAAGTGGTTTAGCTGTAAGAGGTTTATCAGGGAAAACTCTAATCCAAGTTTTACCAGTTCTGTTAATTTTTCTAGTCATTGTAATACGCGCAGCTTCAATTTGACGTGAATCAATTCTTCCTGCTTGTACTGCTTTAACAGCAATATCACCAAACTCAATTTTGTTGCCGTTGAAAGATTTACCGCGATTACGGCCTTTCATCTGCTTTCTCCATTTTGTTCTTTTAGGCATTAACATTGTTATTCACCTCTCTTTCTAGAGGGTCTACGACCTTCTCTTTTTTCTTCTTTTGGCTCAGCTTGGATACCTTTCGCAAGAACTTCACCTTTGAAGATCCATACTTTGATACCAATGATTCCATAAGTAGTGTGCGCTTCTGCAAAACCATAATCGATTTTAGCTCTTAGCGTATGCAAAGGAACACGTCCTTCTAAGTACCACTCAGTTCTAGCCATTTCAGCTCCACCAAGTCTACCTGATACAGAAACTTTAATCCCTTTTGCACCTGATTTAAGTGCACCTTGGATTACTTTTTTCATTGCACGTCTAAATGCAACTCTTCTTTCAAGTTGAGTCGCAACGTTTTCAGCAGCCAATTGACCTGAAGCTTGTGGACGTTTCTCTTCTTTAATGTTAATTGCTACATCTTTACCAAGCATTTTGATAAGTGTTGCTTTCAATTTTTCAATATCTGCACCTTTTTTCCCGATAATGATACCAGGTCTAGCAGTTACAATATTGATTCTTAATTTTTTAACAGTTCTTTCGATAATGATGTTAGAAACACCAGCATAGAAAAGTTCTTTCTTTAAGAATTTTCTGATTTTATAATCTTCAGCGATAAAATCTGCTGTTCTACCTTTAGCTGGGAACCATCTTGATTCCCAGTTTCTGTTAATTCCAAGTCTTAGACCTATTGGATTTACTTTCTGACCCATTATGCGCCTTTCTTAGTGTTTTCGGTTTTTTCAGCTACGCCAACTTCTACAAGAATGTGTGCTGTTGGTTTAATGATTCTAGAAGCAGTACCTCTAGCTCTTGGTCTCCATCTTTTCATTACCGCTGCTTTGTCAACTCTACAAGAAGTAATCGTTACTTCCTCTGGTTCAAAGTCACCGTTTGCAACTGCAGATGCAATTACTTTAGAAACGATACCCGCTGCTTTGTTAGGCATAAACTCTAAAGCTGCAAGTGCAAGTTCAGCATTCATCCCTTGTACTTCTCTAGCAATAAGTCTAGCTTTTGTAGGAGATACTCTTACAAATTTTAATAATGCTCTACTCATATTAACCTACCTTCTTCTGAACAGAACCTTTGTGGCCCTTAAATGTTCTAGTTGGTGCGAATTCACCAAGTTTGTAACCTACGTGGTTCTCTGTTACGAACACTGGTACAAATTGTCTACCATTGTGAACGTTGATTGTTAAACCAATAAACTCAGGAAAAATAACTGATCTTCTTGACCAAGTTTTAATCGCTTTGTGAGAACCTTCTTCTTTTGCTCTAAGCACTTTTTTCATTAGGTGACCATCGATGAATGGACCTTTTTTTGTCGATCTTGCCATATCTTAGCCCCTTACTTTTTCTTTCTAGAGATAATAAGTTTATCACTAGCTTGTTTTTTTCTTGTTTTGAACCCTTTAGCCGGAGTACCCCATGGAGATACTGGATGTCTACCAGAGTTTGTCTTACCTTCACCACCACCGTGTGGGTGATCGATTGGGTTCATCGCAGAACCACGTGTTTGTGGTCTGATTCCAAGGTGTCTTGAACGTCCAGCTTTACCGATAACGATGTTAGAGAAATCTTCATTTCCCACTGCACCGATAGTTGCCAAACACTCACCAAGGACGTATCTCATTTCACCAGATGGAAGTCTAAGTGAAACGTATTTACCATCTCTACCCATGATTTGTGCATAACCACCCGCTGAACGTGCGATTTGACCACCATGACCTGGACTCATCTCAATGTTGTGTACCAATGTACCTACAGGAATACTCATCAATTTCATTGCATTTCCAGTTTTGATATCAAGACCAGACTCAGCAGACATGATTTTATCACCTACATTAAGACCTTTTGGTTGAAGTACGTATCTTCTGTCACCATCAACATATTTGATAAGACAAATTCTACAGTTTCTGTACGGATCGTACTCAACAGTTGCAACAGTACCTTCGATATTAAATTTGTTTCTTTTAAAGTCGATGATTCTGTATAGTTTTTTAGCACCTGCTTCTCTGTGACGAGAAGTGATTCTACCGTTACTGTTTCTACCTGCAGATCTTGGAAGATTTTTAAGTAGTGCTCTAACACTTGCTTTAGCAGTGATATCACC
>JALXBG010000124.1 GCA_026991605.1 Sulfurovum sp. | reverse complement strand
TGGTGGAGGTGAGGGGAATTGAACCCCTGTCCTAAAATAGCTAGAACTATGACTCTACATGCTTAGTCGGTGTTGTTAATTTTAATCTAGTTTTGTACTACACTCAAAACTTTGCTAGACGAGCTAAGATTCTCACCTTGTGGCATAGCTTCCACGAGGCATAGTCATCAGATGTGATACCCAAAATGTCCGAAGACTCCTGTTAAGATGACACTCCCAGGCAGGGCAGTCCTCCGCGTGAGCGGGGTTAATGACTTACGCTACTGCGTAAGCTGGACGGTAATCTGTATTGTTTGCGTTTAAATGCGTGTGAGCCGCGTAACGGAATTGCTCAGTCCGACATGCACATAGCCCCGACTACTCCAGTCGAAACCAAGTCACCCCCATATTTGGAAAGTGGTGGATTTTAACACTTTTGGGTTACTTTGTCAATGTTTTTTATAAACTTGCCACTAATTTTGCAGCAGAGCCTGCTTTATCATTGTGCGGTTGGTAGAGATAATTGTGTACTTTTTCAGGGATATGTTCTGGAATCTCAAGGGCTTCAAACTCTTCTTTGGCAGACTGTTTGGCTTTAAACAATGCCATCTGCACACGGCTGTAGAAGTTTGCAGCTCCTTCGCCTGATGTTTCTATAGCTAAGAAGTTCGCTGAGGGGAAGCGGTTGGTCACTAAAGACTGTACCCCGTCACTTACAGCCGAACTTGGCATACATCCAAAGGGTTTGACTGAGATAGTCAGGTGCGAGAGATTGTCTTTGACAGACTCGATGAGGTGTGCTACCTCAAGGTGTCCTTCTCCTCCTTCACAATCAAGTGTGTAGTATTGCTCACTGAGTATTGCTAGCTTCTCCATATTTGGTATTTCGTAGTCATGTAGACCTATGGCTTTGGCATAGATGCTAAAGTGGGTCTTAACGGCTGTTTTGGCTAGTTTTATCATGAGTCGGCTTTTTGTATTGGAGAAGTCAATTTTCTTGTCAGTTTCAACTGCAAGATCTTCTTTTTTATGTAGTTTACGTTCTGCTTCCCAGATGCTGAGCATGAGTCTATTCAGAATGGGCTGTGGTATACACTCTGCCCCTTCTGCCTCTAAAAATCTATGAAGATTGTAGTTTCCGTCTCCCTCTGTCATCGCTGCCCAGAACTCACCCATAACGAGTACTTTTGCTTTAGGTTGTAGACGGTTAAGTTTTACTTCTGACAATATTTTACGACAAGACCACAGTGCAAGGGTGAGATTTGTCTTCTTTTTAAAGGCTTCAGAGATGATGAGACGACATACTTCCATAGCTTTATCGGTAGCACCCACTTCTAGTTCATAAGGACGCATTTTATATCCAAGTATATTGAGAATATCTCCGATAATGACAGCCTTGACTAGCGTAATAAAAAATTTAGGGCTGAGGTTAAGTAGACTCTCTTCATCTGAACCTTGAAAAATGCCTTTGTCGTGTTCAAAGGAGGTAATACGAAAGCCATCAAAACCAGCATCACGCAAAGCTTTTTTGTACTCAGTGATATACATACCAAAACGACATGGCCCACAGCCACCTGCTGTGACATAGACATATTTTTGGACTATCTCTTTTTCGCTGAGCCCTTTCTCATCACGTAAATTTTGTAAATACTTGACAAGATTACCTACAGTGAAGTAGGTAGGGTTACATTGTCCTCTGTTCCCAAAAGCTTTTCCTTTTTGAAAAGATTCAAAATCAGGGTTAGGAAGCGCTACAAAGTTTTCACCTATAGAGTGTAAGGCAGTTTCTATGAGTTTATCTTGAAGGATGGTAAGCCCACCTGC
The DNA here is from genome assembly GCA_026991605.1 of Sulfurovum sp. Lineage (GTDB taxonomy): Bacteria > Campylobacterota > Campylobacteria > Campylobacterales > Sulfurovaceae > Sulfurovum. Next base: position 11,991 of record JALXBG010000124.1, on the reverse strand, counting down.
AAGCATGATAGTCTCTTTTTTTGGTACATACTCTATAGGTTCTTTGGGGATATCTCTCCATTGTGTGGCTTCTTGACCTAAGAAGTTTAAGTCACCATTTTTGTCCGTCATTTTTACGGTACTACAAGATGCACTCATGTTATATCTCCTCTAAAGTTTGGGTTTGTGTAGGGTGGGTTTTCAACCCACCTTGGTGGGCAGGAATGCCCACCCTACATAATGTGCGTTTGTATTGCTCTAATGTGTAGGCAAAGGTTTTTACACGAATTTTGATAGACCCTCCAGGTTTGTTGGCGTCTATGTCATGTAAAGTAAGATGAGGGGTACGCGAAGCTCCCAATATCTTATCGATAATGGAATAGGTAGGCGCATCATGCCCACACTTAAAGCTACTTAAATCAAGTACTGCTACATTTGGGTGGCGTGCTGCAAATTTGGCTGCCCATACTTTTTGTGCAGAGTTGGTAGAGTAGTTCTCTGCCCAAACATCTCTAATGTCATAGGCGGAAGTGACACGTTCTTGCTTTACGTCTTCTCCAAAGTATTGCGAGAGATAGGCTTCATCTTTAGGGATGGCACGCATCGAGAGGGTTTTAAAGCCTAAAGATTGGAACTCATCTAAAACCTCATGGTTCATACCCGGATCAGAGTGGTAAGGGCGACCTAAGAGTAAGATGACGACTTCATCATTGGCTACGGCATCATCGAGTATCTTCCTCCCCTCAGCCATAATCTCTGCATCATTTTGATCTAGTGCTTTCCATGCTTGTTCTACTGCCCAGTTACTTTCATCTTCTGTGATGCGTAGTTTTACTTTCCATGTTGCAAAGAGTTGTTTTTTGAGTAAATCTTTGTTGTCAAAGTTGAGTGGGTCTTCGACATAGTCAACATTTTTCTCTTCAAAGAGGTTTTTCTCTTTGGTAAAGGCAGAGTAAACCACCTTAGGTGTACCAGAGATGATAGGACAAGAGGTTTGACCCATCGTATGTTTCACATAGCCTGGAAGCTCAGTCACGGCAGGAAACCACATAAACTCAAAGGCTTTACGTGCAAACTTTTTTTCATAAAGAAGTGCATAGACATGAGACTGTGCTACTTTGGCTGGGTAACAAGAATCCACAGAACCATATTTGGCACCTTCTAGATACATATCTTCATTGGAAAAATCAGAGAAAATGATGTTGTTAGGGCTAATCTCCAGTGCCTCAAGATAGGTACGTAAAAATGGTGCAAGAGAGTAGATGTTTAGTACTTTAGGGATGGCAACTTTGAGTTTACGTCTATAGGCTTTGTCTTCAGAACTACTTACCTTGAAATTTCTTGTGACTTGTTTGCGAAGGGTAGGTCCCCAACCACCGAGCGTCACTTTGACCTGTTGCTCTGTTACTTTTGTCTCTTTGCTTGGAAACTTTTCTAAAGTAAAGTTAGATTTAAAGAGTTGCGTGGACTCTTTTTTGACAAGATTAGGTACTTGGGCTTGCAAGTCTTTTCTTGAGTCTTTCAGTACTTTCAGCGCCTCATGTGATTCCACTGTACCTTCTTCACACGAGAAACCTGCGATGTACCGTACAGACTCAGAACTAGGTGTTTTGGTGTCGATAAAGGTACGAGAACAGTTGATACTACAGAAGTGGCAACGTGTACTTTCATCGGTTTTAGAGGTGTAGGTCATCTGCAGTGCTTCTTCCATACCAGAGAAAGTGGCATACCCACGTCTGGCTACGACATCTTTGGCTTCTATGGCTGCACCGTACGCTCCTGCTTCTCCTGGGTGAGGGTGTACGTCTACTCTTGCATGAGGTACTTTGTCTTTAATGTAGTCTACCTGTGCTTTAAGGGCTGCTTGGTTGTACTGTGTTCCACCTTGAAGTACAAAGTGGTCTCCAAAAGCTGCGAGGTTAGGTGCTTGCACCACATACTGCCAGACATTTTTAGGCAGTACTTTTGAGATACCCGCAAAGAGTTCTTCTTTGGTGTACCCCTCTTTTTGGAAGTTGACTCTGTCAGTATCTAAGAAAACAGCACAACCATAGTTAAACATAGGTGCCTGCTTTGCTGCAAAGGCAACCTCTGCAAAACCTTCTACTGGTACGCCAAACTGTTTTGCCATAGATTGAAGCAGTGTGCCGTTACCTGCAGAACATTGGTTAGAAAGACGGAAGTTTTTCATCATCCCATTTTCCATAAAAAGCACTTTGATGTCTTGTCCACCAATGTCACAAATGACGTTGATACTCTCCCCAAAGGCTTTTTGTGCTGACCTCATGTGTGCGATCGTTTCGATGATATTTGCATCGGCATTAAGTGCACCACCAAGTACATCGGCAGCATACCCTGTGACTCCAAGCCCTTTAACATCATAATAACCATGCGGGTCTTGCTCTTTAATTTTTTCTAAAAGTTCCAATGTGTCTTCTATAGGATTACCCTTGGAAAGTTGGTAGACTTTTAAAAGTAACTCTCCTTTTTCATCACACAATACTGCTTTTGAAGAAGTAGAGCCTCCATCGATACCTAAAAAACAGGTAGTTTTTTCTGTCAGTACAGGAGGCACAAAAGGTTTGATGGCATAGTCATCTTTAAAGGCTTGAAGCTCTTCAGGAGAGTTGACAAGAGGGGCATCATTGTTGTCATTGTTTGTGGTGCCTCCTGTATCTACCATGGTTTTGAGTTGTATAAGTCCAGCAAAGGGTTTGTCGTTGTTGGCTTCGCCTTCCCCAAAGATGACAGCCCCAAGGGCTGCATAGTACTGTGCATTGTCAGGGACGTTGACAAGTTTGTTAATATTCTCTTTGTCATAGTCTACGCCACGTTCATCCCAAATTTCAGCGATACGCATACGCCAACACTCTTGTAAAAATGGCAAGTAGGTGTTAGGACCTCCAAGTAAAAGGACATTTGGCATGAGTGTATTACCACGTGTAAGTACGGTGAGGTTTTGCATGACTATGGCATCAGCTAAAGAGTTCATGATCTCGTCAGATGGTACAGAAGTCTTGACAAGGTTTACGATGTCTGTTTCGGCAAAAACACCACACTTTGCTGCAACATGGTGAAGCTTGTCTGTTTGGAAAGTAAGTTTTTGCACATCCTCTGCTTCCATACCTACTTTCATAGTACATTTTTCTATGGTAGCCCCAGTTCCAGATGCACATTTGTCATTCATAGAGGTGAGTACAGATTTTTTACCATCTTCACTTTGTTTAAAGTGGATGATTTTTGCATCCTGCCCACCGAGTTCAATGACGGCTCTCACGTCTGGGTGGTTATGCTCAACTGCAAGGACTACCGCATTAACCTCTTGGACAAAACGGGCATTAATCGTTGGTGCAATGCGCGTGGCACCAGAACCTGTGATGTAAGATTTGTCTATGTTGTTGTAAATGTCTGGATGGCTCTCGGAGAGTTCTTCAAGAAGTCTTAAGAGTGTGGGTGCTTGTTTGGTGTCATGTGCAGTGTAGGCTTTGGCAACAATGGCAAAGTTTTCATCACAGACGACATATTTGACTGTGGTGGAACCAATATCTATACCAAGTGCATATTTTTTCTTTTGCATACTTTGTGTCATGTTATTCCTTGTGAGGGGCATTTAAACTTTTAAAAGCCCATAGTAACCATACAAGTCCCAATAGTATAAAAGGTATGCTTAACATTTGTCCTGTGCTAAAGGGGAGGGATGTAGTATAATCTGCTTGACGTGTTTTTGTGTATTCGAGTAAAAAACGTACAGTAAACATATAGGTTAAGAAAATACCAGGGAGTATTTTAGTAGCAAATGATGCTGAAACTTTACGATATACCGTGACCAAAATAAGGAGTAGGAAAAGATATGAAAATGCTTCATAAAGTTGGACAGGATGACGTGGTATCATGTCTACACGAGCAAAAATAATTGCCCATGGTTTGTCTGATGGCAAACCAAGTATTTCGGAGTTAAAGAGGTTTCCAAAACGCACAAAGGCTGCAGTAAGTGCCCCTGGCATTGTGACACGTGAGAGCAACCACCAAAAAGATTGGTTGTAACGCTTGGCAAAAAGGTAGAGGGCTATGACCACACCAATGAGTCCACCATGTGATGCTAATCCACCTTTCCAGACTTTAAATATTTCTATTGGATGAGAAAGATAAAATTCTGGTTCGTAGGCAAAACAGTGCATAAGTCTTGCACCAATGACCGTACCTACAAGGACGTAAATAAGAAAATTATCGAGTTCATCAGGATTTTTACCTTCACGTTTGTAAATCCATTGGAGTATCATAAGACCAAGGAAAAAAGAACCAACAAATAACAGCCCATACCAACGTAATTGTAGCGGACCTAAATCAATGAGTATAGGGTTGACATTCCAAATAAAGTGTTCCATAGTACATATGCCTTGTTTTAATTGAATGTATTATACACTAAGATAATTAATAAGTTTTGTTTTGATAGTTTGAATATTTTGTTATATTTGATGTATTTAACATCACTACAATTGGGGGTAATTTTGAAAAAATTAGATATGCATAATAAACAATTTTCGTTTGTCGATAAAGTAACAGAAATGAATAATCAGAATTTTTTCGTTGAATCTGCAACCATAATACTACAATTAGCAAAAAGACATAAAATATCTTCATCTGTAGCTATTATAGATATTGATAATTTAAAAGAATTAAATGATAAATATGGCTATGCTATTGCCAATAAGTTTATTAAAACCATTGCGGATACACTTAAAGAAAAATGTAGAAAATGTGACCTTTTATTTTATTTAGGAGAGGGAAGGTTTGGACTTTTACTCTATGATATTTCTGGAATAAATACAGATATGTCTCTAAATACCATCCGTAAAACAATCGAATATAATCGTTATAGTATAGAAAAATATGAATTCAATGTTACAGTAAGTATTGGAGCAACTGTAGTATATATGCAAATGAATGAAGAGGCATTAGAATCTATTTATGATAGAGCATACTTGGCGACAAATGAAGCAAAAGGAAAAGGAAAAAATTGTGTGGTTATTTATTGATTAATTTTTTCTTTTATTTCTCTAGCAATAGCAGAAATTTTAATAATTTTTTGCGTTCCACTTAAGTTTTCATCAAGTAAAACTTTTACAAATGCAGATCCAACTATGACTCCATCAACACCCTCTGCTTTTTCTTTAGCTGTATTTTGATCTACACCAAAACCCACATACACAGGAGTTTGTGAGTATTTTTTAATATTTGTAATAATAGGCTGTAAATCTTCACTTTTCCCTGCTCCTGTAATACCTGCATAGGCAACAAGATAGATGAATTTCTTCGCATCGGTGACTATCTCTTTGATACGTACTTCAGAGTCTGTAGGTGCGATAAAATCAATGAGGCTAAGTCCCGCAGCTTCTACACTGGGTTTGTACTGTGCAGCCTCTTCCAAAGGTAAATCAGGGATGATAAATCCATTGACACCCACTTCATTTGCTTTGGCTATAAAGTGATCCATACCTTTGTGATAAAAAGGATTAAAGTAACCCATCCAAAGCGTGTCTATATGGGGTGCTATTTTGGCTGAGACCTCAAAGAGGTGATCTAGTTTAAAACCATTTTGTAAGGCTTTTAAATTGGCTACTTCGATGACAGGACCATCTGCCACAGGGTCAGAAAAAGGCATACCAAGTTCAAGGATATCTACCCCCGCATCAGCTAGTGCCAAAGCAGCATCAACTGTAAATTCTAAAGATGGGAAACCTGTGGTGATATATGCGACTAATTTTTTATTCAATAGAGACTCTTTTTGTTATGAAATAGATTTAATTTCAATATTATATGATAAAATGAGTAAAAATATAGATTTGCTATGTAGGATTAAAAGAAAATTATGAGTATTCATACCCCAAAAATAGATAAAAAAGTCACTTTAACAATGATTTCAAAAATGAAAGGTGTTGAACCTATTACTATGGTCACAGCTTATGATGCACTTTTTGCACAGCTTTTTGATGGAGAAGTAGAGATGATACTTGTAGGTGACAGTCTCAATATGAGTTTTCTTGGTAAAGAGGACACGCTGAGTGCAACGATGGATCAGATGATTTATCATACACAGGCAGTCTGTAATGGTGCGAAGTTACCATTGATAGTTCTAGATATGCCTTTTGGATCTTACACCAATCCTGAATTGGCTGTTAAGAATGCCACACGCTGTTATCATGAAACCAATGCGCAAGCAGTGAAGATAGAAGGTGGTAAAGAGCGTGCACATATCGTAGAGGCACTCACGCAAAATTCGATTGCTGTACTAGGACATATAGGTTTGATGCCACAGTTTTTACGTAGTGATGGTGGCTACAAGATACGTGGAAAAGATGCAGAAGATATTGCATCACTCGTGGAAGATGCCAAAGCATTAGAAAAAGCTGGTGTATTTGCTATTGTTGTTGAAGGTGTAAAAAAAGAAGCAGCCAAAGCTATTACAGATGCGGTATCTATACCGACCATTGGTATTGGTGCAGGAAATGTAACGGATGGGCAAGTGCTTGTTTGGTCTGATATGTTTGGTTTCTTTGAAGCCTTCAAGCCAAAGTTTGTAAAACAATACATGGATGGTGCAAAACAAATAAGAAAAGGGTTAGAATCTTACCGTAATGAAGTCAAAGGACGTGAATTTCCTAGCGAGGATTATACATATTAAATGAGAAATATTAATTATTCACTATTCACTATTCACTATTCACTGAATACGGAGTATTGCTAATGGAGCGCATGGTTGAAATAGAACGTTTTGATGAAGAAGCTTCGTATGAAGTCACACTTCGTCCAAGTTCATGGGATGAGTATATTGGTCAAGAGAAGATAAAAAAGAACCTCAAAGTTTTCATTGAAGCAAGTAAAAAAAGAGAAGAGGCTTTAGACCATATTTTGTTTTTTGGTCCTCCAGGTCTTGGCAAAACAACGATTGCAAATATCATCTCCTCTGAAATGGGTGCAAACATCAAAACCACTGCTGCTCCGATGATAGAAAAAGCAGGGGATTTGGCAGCACTTCTTACCAATATAGAAGAGGGTGATATACTTTTTATTGATGAGATTCACCGTATGTCTCCTGCTATTGAAGAGATACTTTATCCTGCGATGGAAGATTTTAGGCTAGACATCATCATAGGTTCTGGGCCTGCGGCACAGACTGTAAAGATAGACCTACCACGTTTTACACTTATAGGTGCAACAACTAGAGCAGGGATGCTTTCTAACCCACTGCGTGAACGTTTTGGGATGCACTTTAGAATGCAGTTTTATACGCCTGAAGAGTTAGCCAAGATTGTAACACAAGCCTCACATAAACTAGAAAAAATAGCGCAAAAAGAAGCAGCAACTGAGATGGCAAAACGCAGTCGTGGGACACCACGTATTGCACTTAGGTTACTCAAACGTGTCCGTGATTTTGCGGAAGTTTTAGATGAACAAGAGATAAGTTTAGAGCGTGCCAAGTATGCCTTAGACCAACTGGGTGTGAATAACCTTGGTTTTGATGAACAAGATATTCAACTGCTTGAACTTTTAGTCTCTGCGAAAAATAAACCTATGGGACTAAGTACTATAGGTGCAGCACTGAGTGAAGATGAGGGTACGATAGAAGATGTGTTGGAGCCTTATTTGATAGCCAATGGGTATATCGAACGTACAGCACGAGGACGTATAGCTACACAAAAGTCCTATGAACACTTTAAACTTGGTGGACTTAAAGAAGGATTATTTAATGAATAAAACGACGTTAATGATTACGGCACTTTTTGTTTTAGCTATTATAGGTGCATATTCTGTTTATCAGCCTTTTTTACTCTCTATGACGGTTGCGATATTATTAACAATGGCAACGTTTAATCTTAGCAAAAAACTGGTTATGTTCACAAACTCTGCAAAGGTCTCTTCGGGCATATCGACATTGTTACTCTCATTACTGCTTTTCGCACCTATTGTTTATTTGGGTACAGTTGGTGTTGGTTATATTTCTCAGATTGACAATGCAGGTATTAAAGATACGATTAATACAGTGAAAATATTTATTGAACAAGTACCTCTTTTTAAAGAATTAAGTCAACAGTATTTGAGTGATGCCAAAATTACAGGATATATACAAGATTCAACGCATTACATCACTGCTGCTGGTGGCGCAGGTTTAGGATTTATGAAAAATATGTTTTTTGTGGTGGTTTTTTACTTTTTTATCAACTTTTATGGTGATCGTTTTTTTGATATGATTTTAAAACTTTTACCTGTTTCTCCAGCCAAAGGAACACGGATGATAGAAGAAGTATCAGCAACGATGGAAGTTGTTTTTTATTCAGTCATTGTGACAGCAATTTTAGAGGGGTTTCTTTTTGGTATGGTTGTTAGTTACTTTGGGTTTAATGGAGTACTTTTTGGGGTGATTTATGGATTTGCTTCTTTGATTCCTATTATCGGAGGAATTATTGTTTGGGCACCAGTATCACTATATGCTTGGACAAAGATAGATGCTCAAGCAGCCATTACTATTGCTACATATTCAGTTCTTATGATTTCTATTGTTGCTGATACCTTCTTAAAACCAATGATTATAAAAGTCATTAAAGAGGACTTTTTGAAAAGTACGGTACAGATTAACTCTATAGTTATCTTTTTCTCTATTTTGGCAGGGATGAGTACACATGGATTTTGGGGAATGATTCTAGGCCCTGCAATTACGGCATTTCTAATTGCTATTACGAAGGTCTATTTAGACTATAGTGAGATAGGTTAACCTCTGGTTAAACATATTTAACGATAATTTGTATAATAGAAAAAAAGGATGACCCATCATTAAAATACTGATTATAGAAGATGACCCGGAACTGGCACTTATTTTAACTAATTATTTGACTAAATTTGATATGGAAGTCATTGGTGCAGAAGATCCTTATATTGGTCTTTCATTGCTTACACAGCATAAATTTGATTTGATTATTTTAGATTTGACACTTCCTGGTATGGATGGCTTGGAAGTCATCCCTAAAATACGCGAAATCTCAAATATTCCTATTATTATCTCTTCTGCGCGTGATGACATTACTGACAAGGTTATAGGCCTGGAGAGAGGGGCAGACGACTATATGCCTAAACCTTATGATCCTAGAGAGTTGGTGACACGGATTAAAACAATTTTAAGGCGTACTACAAGTATTGAAGAAAAAAAGCCTGAAGCAGAAGAGTTGTTTCAAGCAGATCCAAAAGCAAGAGAGATACGTTTTAAAGGAAAATCTTTAGAACTAACTGCTGCTGAGTATGATGTACTGCTTATGCTTTTACAGCATAAAAATGGTTCAGTATCTAGAGAACAACTCTTGTATGAAAGTGAACATATTGATGATGATTCATCTATTAAAAATATTGATGTTATCATATCACGTATAAGACAGAAGATAGCCAAAATAGATCCTGATAATATCTATGTCAAGCCTATACGTGGTGTAGGGTACCTTTTAACTGACCGTGTTTAAATGAAAAACCTTTCTGTAACCACGTTTATACATATTCTATTTTCTGTGGCTATTGCTATTTTGATAGCGACGTTTTTACTCTTTTTATCATGGGATAAAGATAGACAAAAAATTGAAGAATATAAGCGATATCAGTTGATTTCTATTACTTTTCTTTCAAATTTACAGCAAGATATCAATCATAGTAAATTGGAGAAACTCTATAAAGAGTTACATGTCAAAGAAGTAGAGAAAGACAATATTTCTGTGTTAAAAAAAGATATAGAAGCAAAAGCTATTACTATTTTTTCTGGGGGATCCTCTTTAGGGCGTGTGAGAGTATTTAAACTTCAAGATAAAAAGTATATCTATGTGCAACGTATGGAACATAACCTTATGTTACAGGACAATCGTCCGGAAAATTACTATTTTGAAATTGCTGTTGCTTTAGGTATTTTCTTAATTGGGTTACTTTTATTACTCTATTTGGCAGTACTTAAAAAACTCTATCCACTTAAAACCCTACACAAGCAAATACAAAAATTTGCCAAAGGTGATATGAAGACACGTATTACCTATTTGTATGATGATGAGATTGGTAAAATTGCAAAGAGTTTTGATGATGCAATCATACATATTAATGAGCTTAGTACCTCTAAAAACCTTTTTATGCGTAACTTGATGCATGAACTTAAAACGCCTATTACCAAAGGGCGTATTGTGGTAGAAATGATGGATGATGAGGGGACAAAAAAGGTACTTGTACGTGCTTTTGAACGTATGAATGAACTCATTTCCGAACTTGCAGAGATAGAGAGGGTAACCACACAAAGTTTTGAACCAAATTTTGAATATGTGACGCTCAGTGATATTTGTAAAGAGAGTAAAGAACTTCTTATGACACAAAGTTCATGTATCAAAACTGAGATTCAAGATTTGGCACTCACTACCGATAAAAAACTGATGACACTGGTGATTAAAAACCTTATAGACAATGGTATGAAATATGGACATGATAAATGTGTCATGATTGCCAATCAGGGTAAAATTATCCAAGTCATTTCAGAAGGGGATGCATTGCCACACCCTTTAACATACTATACAGAACCTTTTTCTCAAGCAGAAAAAAGAAGTTCTGGTTTTGGACTAGGACTTTATATTGTCGATAGTATTTTACTGAAGTTAGGATATAGATTAGGATACAAGCATGAAGAGGGTAAAAATATCTTTATGCTTGTGCCTATGCAGGATTAATCTGACTAATCTTTTAGTGCCTCTGCGATGAGCTCTAGAGGGTTTTTAAAGACTGTCTCTACGTCTGCATTGTTTAATGCTTCAGCGAGTTGTACACGACACGCAGAACATTCAGCACTAACATAAGTTGCTTTGGTCTCTTTTATCATCGCTGCTTTTGGTTTCCCTGCAGCTTCAGCAAAGTGAAACTTCTCTGTTTGCATAGTAACACCACCAAAGCCACAACATCTGTTAGGGTCTGACATTTCTACCATCGGGTAGTTTGGGGCAAGGAGATTACGAGGTTGCTCATAGATACCTTGTACTTTTCTGGCATGACATGGATCATGATAGGTTACAGGCGTATCAAACTTCTTACCTTTGATTTTTAAAACTTCTTGGAGTGATGTATTGTCATCTAGCCATTCCGTAGCCATATAGATTTTTTCAGCCACACTCTTCGCACGAGCTTCCCACTCTGGCATATCATGGTTTTTAAAGAAGACTTGCCAGTCATGTTTTACCATCGCCGAACAAGTTGCTTCTGGTATGAGCATAGCATCACACTCATCCATAAAACTCTCAAAGTACTCTATATTTGCTTTGGTCATACGCTCTACAGATTTGATAGCACCAGTAAAGTAGGCTGGAGCACCACAACAAAGCTGGTCTTTTGGGATAAAGATATCAATATTAAGTTCTTTGAGTATCTCTACCAAACTTTCGCCGATACCTCCATAGTTATAGTTGGCAAGACAGCCTATAAAGATAGCTACACGTAAGGGTTTCTCTTCCTGTTTAGGTGCAGGAATATTTTCAGGAAAGCTGTTTAAGAAGCTTATTTTTTGCATAGAGGGTATGAGTCTACCTTTTTTCACCATAGGCATTCTAAATCGTGCTAAGAGTCCACCCTTGTTCTCATCTGCTTTAAAGGCACAGGTCTTAAACATGAAACCAAATTTCATGACAATATCCATGACTTTACGGTGTTCAAGTAGATAAAAAGCAACCTTCTTAAACAAAGGCATACCAAACTTATCGGCGATGTCAGCACGTACCTCTTCGATGACCATATCCGTAGCAAGTGAGTTAGGACAGACATCTACACAGTTGGTACAGAGGAAACAAGACTCAAAGATGTTTTTGGCATTCTTATCGAGTTCTAGGTCACCTCTTTGATACGCACCAAGTAGGTCTATAAAACCACGAGGAGAGGTAGTCTCATCTGGGCTTACTTGGTGAATGGTACAAACAGGGATACATTTTCCACATTTGATACAGTCATCACTTGTTG
>JALXBG010000123.1 GCA_026991605.1 Sulfurovum sp. | reverse complement strand
GTATTGATAGCTTGGGGTAAAAGTAATTGAACCCTCTGAACAACCCAAAGAATTCATTCAATTTCAAATATTATAGCACCTAAAAAAATAAATTTCTCATTTGTAGCTATTTTCTTTGAAATTTCCTCCAATTTTTGATTATTTTTAGCTTTTTATGCCTATTTTAGGCACTTTTATACCCTTTTCCATGTCTATCCATAGGCTTTCATCAGTTGTGGTACTCTTCGTAAGTTTGCACAGGCTGCAACAAGATTGAAATGTTCTTGGTTTTTCTCTATTCCAAGATATCTACAGCTCTTGAAGTTCATATGGTGTTTCATAAAAGCAAAGGCTAACTCTACAAGTCCTCTTGTTTTTGCAAAGCGTTTATTGTTTCGTTGTTGTTTGGCTCTAAGTTTGGATTGTCCTCTGACTCTTCTTTCTACAATACCGTTAAAGATACCTTTTTTTCTTAAATCCTTTTTTCTCTCTTTTGACATATATCCACTGTCTGCAAAGATTGCTTTTTCTTCATCTTCTGTAAGGGAATCAAACTGTGTACTATCATGGGTTGAGGCTGTGGTGGCTATCACTTTTTTAATGACACCATTGGTATCTGTAGCAATATGCATTTTATGTCCATGATGCTTTTGTCCTCTTTTGGAAGTGTAGGTGGCTTCTTTATCATGGGCTTCATTGGAAATAGTTTTACCTTTAGCATCTTTTTTTCTTTTTGGTTCACTTGTATGGATGAGTGTGGCATCTACTAGTGTACCCTCATTAAGTATGAGGTTCTTTTCTATCATCATTACTTTAACTTCATCAAAAATACGTGAGAGTAGTTTCTTCTTTATGAGTTTATTTCTAAATTTACAGATAGTTGTCTCATCAGGTATCTTGTCTTCTTCTGTAATATCAAGGAACTTTCTAAAGGATATTCTATCGTGTATCAACTCTTCTGTCATTGGATCACTAAGGCTGTACCAGTTCTGTAAGAACAGTGCCCCTAAGAGTATCTTTGCTGGAGTAGAAGGTCTTCCACCCTTTAACCCTACCTCAGGTTTATAGATACCTTCTTCAATAAGAATACTTACAAGCCTATCAAATGGAATAATCTCTTTCATTTCATTGAGAAATTTCATACTCTTTTTACCGCCTTGGTATTGCATTGCATGGTCGAAGAAGCTTAGTTGCATAGGACTTTTCCTTGATAGATATTTGTCTCTCTTGATATATCTATTTTACCATTTTTTTGGTTTTAGGTGGTTTGGTTGGGGTTAATCAGAGGGTTCTATTATATTATGGAAAATGTAGATACACCATTAGTATTGGTGATTTTAAGAAGTTGTGTTCTCTTGTGACGACGTTAAACATCGTCACAAGTTGATATAGATACTCTATTAAGATATATCTACGCTAATCTCGCCATCTTGCATATCAAAGCTTACATTTGAGCCTTCTACTACCTTGTCTTCCAAGATAAGCTCAGCAAGTCTGTCTTCTACCACTTCGTACAATGCACGTTTAAGTGGTCTTGCACCATAGACTGGGTCAAACCCTGCTTCAGCGATGTACGCTTTTGCATTGTCCGTGAGAGTGATAGTAATGTCACGCTCTGCAAGTTTTTTCTGAATATCTTTAAACAAGATATCTACAATGCTTGTAATCGCAGCCAAGTCTAGTGGATTGAAGATCACTTGCTCATCAAGACGGTTCAGGAACTCTGGTTTAAAGTTACGTTTGAGCTCTTCTTGTACCGCTTCTCTTCTCTCCTCTTTGTCTGTAATCGTCATAATCTTGTCAGATGCGATGTTAGAGGTCATGATAATAATGGTATTTTTAAAATCTACCGTTACCCCTTTATTGTCCGTCAAACGTCCGTCATCCAACACTTGTAAGAGTGTGTTAAAGACATCTGGGTGCGCTTTTTCAATCTCATCAAAGAGTACCACAGAGTATGGCTTACGACGTACAGCTTCTGTAAGCTGTCCACCTTCATCATACCCTACATACCCTGGAGGCGCACCAACCAGACGTGACGCTGCATGTTTCTCCATGTACTCAGACATATCGATACGAATCAGTGCTTTTTCGGTATCAAACAGGAACTTCGCCAAGGTTTTAGCCACTTGTGTTTTACCAACCCCAGTAGGTCCAAGGAACATAAAGCTACCAATAGGTCTGTTGGTATCGCTAAGCCCTGCTTTGTTACGTTTAATCGCACGTGCCACAGCCTTGAGCGCTTCATCTTGCCCTACAACCTCTTTACGTAAGATACTTTCGATGGCTAAGATTTTCTCTTTTTCACCTTGAAGCATTTTACTGACCGAGATACCTGTCCAACGGCTCACGATACTTGCTATCATCTCTTCATCAACAGAGTTTTTAAGCAGTGTACCATTTTTCATCATCTCATTCCACTTCTCTTCAAGAGCAGTGAGTTTCGCTTCCTCTTCAGGGATTTGTCCATACTCTATCTCAGCTGCTTTGTTGAAGTCACCAGAACGTTTTGCATTTTCTGCCTGCGTTTTGAGTGAATCAATCATTGTTTTTATCTCTGCAATCTGGTTAAAGACATCTTTTTCAGTGTCAAACTGTGTTTGCAATGCGACACGTTTCTCTTCCATGTCCGCAAGCTCTTTTTCTATCTCTTCAAGACGTGAAGCATTCTTTTCTGTCACTTCCATCTTTAAAGCTTCTTTTTCTACTTGAAGTGTAGAGATTTCACGTTTGACTTTCGCCAAGTCTGTAGGTTCAGACTCTATCTGCATTTTAAGCTCTGCTGCAGCCTCATCAATGAGGTCAATCGCCTTATCTGGCAAGAAACGGTCTGTAATGTATCTGTCAGACAACTTTGCCGCAGCTACAAGCGCAGCATCGGTAATGTTAACATTATGATGCGTTTCAAGTTTTTCTTTAATACCACGAAGAATCTGCAATGCTTCATTAATACTTGGCTCATCTACTTTTACAGGTTGGAAACGACGTTGTAATGCCGTATCTTTTTCAAAGTACTTTCTGTACTCTTTAAGTGTCGTAGCCCCAATGGTATGCAACTCACCACGAGCGAGAGCTGGCTTTAAGATGTTTGCTGCATCATTTCCACCCTCAGATGCTCCTGCACCTACAATCGTATGAATTTCATCGATAAACAAGATGACATTGGCAGCCTCTTTGACTTCATCTATGACAGATTTGAGTCTATCTTCAAACTCACCTCTGTATTTGGCTCCTGCAATGAGTCGGTTCATATCTAGGCTCATCACACGCATATTTTGCAGACTCAAAGGTACTTCTTTGTTCACGATACGCTGTGCAAGCCCTTCTACGATGGCTGTTTTACCAGTTCCTGGTTCGCCAATGAGGATGGGGTTGTTTTTTGTCTTTCGAATAAGAATCTGCATCATACGCTGTACCTCTTCATCACGTCCAATCACAGGGTCTAGCTCACCATCAAGTGCTTTTTGGTTTAGGTCTATAGCATACTGCTCCAACGCTTCAAGTGTCTCATCTCCAGATTGTGAATCTATCTGCTTACCGCCTCTAATACTCTCTAATGTCTTTTTAAACTCAGAGATGTCCACATATTTGCCAATAGTATCTTTAATAAAACTCTCAGATGCATTGGCTAAAAGCCATGCATCTACGGCAAGATACTGGTCACCATTGGCAGCCATGACACCCTCTGCATTTTGCAAAGTACGCACAAGACTCTGTCCTAGTTTAATATTCTCTTTCGTCACAGAAGAGACCTGTGGCAATTTATTTGCCAAAGATTTTGTCTCTAACTCAATGGCAGCTTTATCGACATTCATTTTATTGAGTGCTTGATGTAGTATACTTCCAGAATTTGTAAGCAGTGCCCACAATAAATGTACAGGCTCTACTTCTTGGTTTTTGTTATGCAATGCCAACGAGACACCAGACTCAATAGTGCTCTGCATTTGGTTGGTTAGCTTCTCTAAGATATTCATGGAATACCTCCTTGTTAATTGATTTCTAGGCATATTATACAACATTGAGTCACTTATTGTCAAGTTTATTTAGTGATTTTACTAAATCATTTCTTTTACTCTATTTGAATATGATTTAACTTAGCGAGATATAATCATAAAAAGCAACCTCTTAGTGCTTTTTAAATAAAATATTAATCTAATTTAATGGAGATACCTAACCTATGATTAAAAAAAGTAAAAAAATAATACTTGCAGGCTTTACTTCTGCAATAGCAACTGCGTATATCTTCGGTTCATTTGCACAAGCAAAAGAGACTCAACCTCATAC
>JALXBG010000122.1 GCA_026991605.1 Sulfurovum sp. | reverse complement strand
CATAGGGTTAAAAATACTTATATGAAACATGGATATCTAGATGCAAAAGTAAGTAAACCACTTATGCGTGTTGACTTTGGTTCATATAATGCAGAAGTAGACTATAAGATAGCAGAAGGTGCACAGTATAAAGTAGGGACTATCTCTATTACAGAGAATATTGATGGATTAAATGCGGAAGATTTGAAAGATAAACTGATACTTAAAGAGGGAAAAATATTTAACATCAAGCGTATGCGTAAAGATATACAAAATTTAGAAGAAGCCGTAGGAAACTTTGGATTCGCCTATGTACGTGTTTCACCACAAATGAACAAAAATCCTGAAGCTAAAATTATTAACTTGAATTATGTTATTCAGCCAGGGGAACCAGTGAGCATCAATGATGTTATTATCTCTGGAAATGATACAACAAAAGATAGAGTAATCCGTCGCTATATCTACTTAGCACCGGGAGATAAATTTAATGCTAGAGATTTAAAAGATTCTAAATCTGCCTTGGGACGTACAGGATTTTTTGAAAAAGTTGATATCCAGAGTCAAAGAATTTCAGCAGATAAAATTAATCTTCTTGTGAATGTAAAAGAAGCATCAACAGGTACTATCTCCGCTGGTGGAGGGTATGGTTCGTATGAAAAGCTTATGGTAAATGCATCTATTTCAGACAAAAACCTCTTTGGTTCAGGAATCAATACCACAATTGGATTTGAGATTTCTAAAATTGCTACAAATTATAACCTTTCTTTTGTCAATCCAAAAATTTGGGACAGTATGTATAGTATGTCATTCAGTATATATAAAAGAGATTATGAATATATTGATTATACGCAAGATCAGCTTGGTGGGACGATTTCTGTGGGTAGAGAATTTTATAGATATTTCCATGCTTCTGTAGGTATTGGATATGTGGATAATCAATCTACTATCAATGAAGATGCTACCAATATTGTTCAGGATTTTCTTTATAATGATCAATATACGAAAACTTCAGGATTCGCAAGTTTGAGTTATGACAATACAGATGACTTCTATGTACCTAGGGAAGGTATGAAGGCGTCACTTAACTTTGAGTATGCACAGCTTTCTGGGGATGATGTGAACTTGACGCTTTTCCCTGGTGGATATGGAAATTACTTAAAAACTTCTGGTAGAGTTGGTTTTTACTATGGGTTGGAAGATCTTATTGATTATGACTTAATTTTACGTGCTAAAGGTAGATTTACTTATATTAGTCGTAATGATGATGAAAAAATCCCTACAGCAGAAAAGCTCTTTATGGGTGGTGTTGGTTCAGTAAGAGGATTTAACCCATACTCACTTTCTCCATCATTAACAACAGGTGAACTTGTGGGGGGTACAAAACGTATCTCGGGAAGTTTAGAAGCAAGTATTCCTCTCTCAACAGCTGCTAAAATGCGTTTGGCATTTTTCTATGACTATGGGGTAGTAAGTCTTGACAGTGAAGCCAATATTGCTATTGATAGTGTTGCAAGATCATCAACAGGTGTAGTTCTTGAGTGGCAATCTGCCTTCGGACCGATTAACCTCATTTTTGCACATCCACTTGATGATGAGCCAGGAGACAACACTGCAGTGTTTGAATTTTCTATGGGAACAAAATTTTAATAACTATATGGTGGGCACACTTGTGCCCATCACTTTTTTACACTTCACACATGATTAAATATTTAAAATTTTATTTTTCGGTAAGCTATTTTCATCTTTTATGATGATAGCAAACGGGATAGGTTTCTGTAGAGATTTGACTTTCTCTTTAGCAAGATAGAGTGGTTTGTTAGAGTATATAGTCAGTGTATGATTTTCATATGTAAAATGGATATCTGCAGAGTTCGATGCTTCATGCAAAAAGACGGTGAGTGTATAAATAAAGCTTAGCCATAGTACAGACTGTTTTTTAGGTAAAAGACTCTTATACTGCTCATAGAGAGGTTTATAGAGCAGTTCTTTGCCATGCATGCGTAACAGTAGTGAGATGAGTACAATCTCTTTGTGCGTGAAGCCATAATTTAACTCTTGCATGGCTATATAAAAGGCATGTTGATGTGCTTTATAGATGGTGAGGGTTTTTCCTATAGCTGAGAGCTTCAATGCATATTGAATTTCATCCAGATAGCGTAGCTCATCTGCTATATGTGTCTGCAAGACACTATAAAGATTTTTAGCAATTTTTAGTTTCATCTTACGTTTTTTCTCTATGGTAACCAATGGTTTAAATCGGTCAAGTATAGAGAGAATACTCGGATTTATCGTTTGGGGAAACTTTCCTTTTTCATCACGTAAGAGTTGCTCTAAAAAGACACCCTCTCTCACACCTACAGCTGAGGAGACCACTTCTTTTGCTCCAATGTGAGCAAGAATTTCATTGAAGATAAGTGTTCCTTCTCGTATAGTATCATAACGGTTTTTTTTCAGTCCAAAACGTTTAAGATTTTTGGCTGAAGAGAGAGGAATGGCATGCAGGTAGTCTTCTTGTGCCTTAAGTGTATAAGTAAAAGCATGGAGTTTGTCTAAAGGGTAGTCTTTACGTTTCATAATACCTTTAGAAAGGGTTCTTGCTGTGCCACCTATCCCTATGGCAAGTGTATGTTTAAAGTGTGAAGGCAGATGACTTAATTCAGACTGTATAAAGGCTATAGCCTCTTTATGTGCCTTGCTTGCACTACTTTTATCAAAAAAGAGTTCTTTGATTCTTACTGTACCTATATTGAGAGAGTAACTATCAACAATTCTGCCATTGATGATGAGTGCCATGTCCGATGACCCACCACCAATATCAATAGTAATACCATCTGTAACAGGGAGTAGATTACCTGCGGCTATCGCACCGAATACTGCTTCTTGCTGTCCATCTATCACTTTAATAGAGAGTCCTAATTCTTTATGTATCCACTGGCTAAATGCTTTGCCGTTTGGTGCATCACGTAGTGCGGAAGTAGCAACACATAAAGTTTTATGGGCTTGATATTTTTCGATAGTATGGAGGAAAGATTTGAGGGCTAAAAAAGCACGGGTAATACCAACAGGCTGGAGATAGCCCTGTTTGTCGTAAGCACCTTCACCGATGCGTACTTTGGATTTTTGTTCACAAATAAGGTGAAATCCATAGCGACTTGTTTTTTCAAAGATAACAAGTCTTGCCGAATTCGAACCGATATCAATGATAGCAGTTCGTTTTGCCATCTTAAGACTCTAACTCTTCTTGGAGTTTGTTGTATTTAAACATCAACTCTTCGACATTTTCAACATTGTCTGGGTCTGAGATAATACAATCTACAGGACATACCGCAATACACTGAGGTTCATCGAAATGTCCCACACACTCTGTACACATATCTGGGTCTATCAAATATATTGGATCATTCTCTTCGATTGCCTCATTTGGACATTCTTCTCTACATGCGTCACACGCGATACATTCGTCAGTTATTACTAATGCCATTATTTGTTACCTTATGTAAGTTATTTTTAACTCACTTATTATTTATACGAGTTATAACCCATCATAGCTTATGGTTTATTTAAAAATTGGAGAAAAAAAATATATGTGAAGAAATTCTCTCCAAGAGGGAGAAAAAGGTTCTCTGTTAAGAGATTTTTTTAGGGAAACAGAAACGATATCCACGTCTTCTTACTGTTTCTATTGTAGTAATGTCTAAAGGCTTGTCCATTTTTTGACGAATTTGGTTAATAGCAACCTCAATGACATTAGGCGTTACCAGTTCAGGTTCTTCCCAAATAGCATCAAGGAGTTGTTCTTTAGAGACAATTTGATCTTTGTGCATCGCAAGATGAGTGAGCACTTCAAAAGGTTTACCTTTAAGTTCTATCTCTTCGCCTTGGTAGATGATTTTTTCTTCTTCTGGATTGATGATGAGATCTTCTATCTCGATGATATTAGAAACACCAAAACGCAGTTTTGCTTCAATACGTACAAGCAGAATATCATTATCAATAGGTTTTCTAATAAAATCATCTGCACCAGAACGAAGTGCATGTATTTCACTCTCTTTGTCACTACGCTCTGAGATGACTATTACAGATGTTTTATATGCATCTGTTTTGATTGTTGAAATAATGTCAACACCTTGATCATTACTTTGTGTCCAGGCAAGCAGTACAAGGTCATAATTTCTGATATCAAGATAGTATTTGGCGTCACCCATATTTTCAGCAATATCAGCTTGATAACCTTCTTCTATTAATGCATCTGAAAGTGCTTTTCCCTGTGCCACTTCCTCTTCCATAATTAATATTCTCATAACCTGAGCCTTTATATCTTTAAGATTTGTTTAATATTATAGCATAAAAAAGAGCATTTTGAAAATTTTCAGAAATTCCAGGTATGACTTAATGCCACCGAACACTCTGGCAAGATGTCAGGTTTTGATATTTTAATGTGTAGTTTTTCTATATTGGGGTAGGTGGTAAAGAGAATCTCTTTTAATCCAAGCAGAGCATTTTCCAGAAGTTCATAACGTTCTGTTTTGAGTTTTTCTTGGATGAGTAGTACCATATCGGCGTAGTCTATGAAGTGCTTATCACTGTATCTGTATGAGGCTTGAAGATTGATGATGACACGTTGGGGTTTGTCACGTTCAAAATCAAGTAACCCGATGATGACATCAAAAGTTAACTCCTCAATATGAATGGTCACAGCTTAGACCTTTGCTTCTTCTTTTTTAAATATTCTCACAATATTTGGTATATGTTTATAGGTAATAATAAATGCGATAATCCAAATAGGTGCATGTGAACCAATACCTGGTACCTCAGGGTACATGATATATGAGGATATGATAAATGCAGCTAAACCAATAAGAGAAGAAAGAGAAGAAATTTTTAATCCTTTTGCGGCGCCTAGCCATACAGCAATGGCAATAAGAGCAGGTATAGGCATCATGATAAGCAGTACACCAAACCCAGTAGCTACACCTTTACCTCCCTCGAATGCTAAAAATGCAGAAAAGCAATGTCCAATGACAGCAAGAACAGCGATGGTCCATAGTACACTTTCCGGTGCATCTAACATCTTTGCTACAAGTATGACAACTACACCTTTTATGGCATCAAGAAAAAGTGTTGCAGCACCTAGCTTTTTTGCAAGCTTAGGGTCTTTTTCTTTGACAACACGTAGTACATTGGTAGCGCCTATGTTTCCTGAACCAGATGCTTTAATGTCTACCCCAGCAAACTGTTTAGCCAGTAAGTATCCAAAAGGAATCCCTGCGATGAGATAAGCAGCAAGATAAAGTAAAAAGTTTTGATTTGAAAATAAGTCCATAATGAGTCCACAATTAAATTTTATACTGCAATTTTAGCCGAATTTTGCTAAAATAACTACAATTAACCTCAAGGAATACAAATGAGTATTGACTATAGAGCTGAAATAAACAGACTTAAAAAAGAACTTGATGTCACAGTAGTGGCACACTATTATCAACGTGATGAAGTCTTTGAGATGGCAGATATTACGGGTGACTCTTTGGAACTTGCACGCCGTTGTCAAGCAAATGACAATGAATGGGTAGTCTTTTGTGGTGTAGGTTTCATGGGACAGTCCGTAAAAGTCATAGACCCTGACAAGCGTGTGCTTATGCCCAAAATCGCCTGTTGTGCGATGGCACGTATGATGGATGGTTCTTACTTTGAAGAGTCTGTAGCATACATGGTAGAACGTGGTATAGACAGAGAAGATATCTTACCTATTACCTACATAAACTCCGATGCTTCAGTCAAAGCCAAAGTAGGAGAGATGGGTGGGTATGTTTGCACCTCCTCCAATGCATTCAAGATTATTGAAAAAGGTTTCGAGACAGGCAAAAAGATACTTTTTGTACCAGATAGATGTTTGGGACAAAACTTTGCTATACAGATGGGACTTAAGTCTTGTGTTATAGGTGTAGAAAAAGATGGACAAGAGTGTGACCCAAAAGAAGCAGATATCATCTGTTTTAACGGTTTTTGTTCTGTACACCAGCTTTTTACAGTTGATGACATAGAGTTTTACCGTAACAAGTTTCCTGGCATCAAAATAGCCGTACACCCAGAGTGTGATCCAAGCGTAGTGCTTGCAGCTGACTTTTCAGGCTCCACATCACAACTCATCAAGTATGTCAATGACCTAGACCCAGAACAAAAAGTTGCCATTGGTACAGAGTATAACCTTGTAAACCGTATGCGTAAAGGTAACACCTATGTACTCTCTTCTACAAAGCCAGAGTGTCCTACGATGAATGAAACAACATTAGAAGACCTCTACAACACCTTAAAGTCTATAGAGGATGGTAAGCCTATTAATGAGATAGTGGTACAGCCTGATGTCATTAAATATGCAAATATGGCTCTTGAACGTATGTTGGCGATTAAATAATGTTAAAAGAAGAATTTTTAAAGGCGCTTATTGCCGAGGATATAGGTCGTGGTGATTTGTTTGCACGTATTAGCATTTCAAAGCCCATTCGAGCGTATATTATCGCAAAAAGCGATGGGGTGTTTGCTGGACAGGAGTATGTGAGTACTTTTGCAAAAATGTATGACCTTTCACTAGAATGGCATGTGCAAGATGGTGAAACGTTTAAAAAGGGTGAGAAGTTACTCTTTATTTCGGGTGATTCCAAGATGATTCTTTCACTTGAACGTTCCATTTTGGATATGGTACTTCATGCCTCTTCCATAGCAACACTCACGGCAGAGTATGTGGATGCCATCAAAGGTACAGGGGTAAAATTACTCGATACACGCAAAACCAGACCACTGCTTCGTGCTTTTGAAAAATATGCAGTACGTTGTGGTGGAGGCATTAACCATCGTATGGGACTAGATGATTGTCTGATGCTTAAAGACACACATCTTAAAACCATAGATGACTTAGATACTTTTATGAAAGAAGTACGCCAAAAGATACCTTTTACCTCTAAGGTAGAGATAGAGTGTGAAAGTTTGGAGATGGTAAAAAAAGCAATGAAAGCAAGTGCTGATATTGTCATGTGTGACAACATGAGTCTTGAAGAGACTAAAGCGGTGGTAGTCTATAGAAATGAAAACTACCCTCATATCTTACTTGAAGCATCAGGGAATGTGACTTTAGATACCATTAAAGAGATTGCGACTACAGGTGTGGATGCAATTAGTTCAGGTTCTGTGATTCATCAGGCAAATTGGATTGATTTGTCTATGAAAGTAGAAGTATAAGTTTGAAGTAATATATTGTTAATAAAATTAAGATAAAGTTCCACCTTATCTGAAAGGTATAAATGACAGCAAAACAACTTCCTTTTGAGGATGTGAAAGAGAAACTCCATAGCGCAAAAAGTGTTACTATTCTTTCTCATCTAAATCCTGATGCAGATACTTTGGGTACAGCATTGGGTATCTATGCTCTGATAAGTAAAGATAAATCCAAGCATGTTGAGGTAGCCAATGCATCTACATCCTTACCAAAATATTTGGATTTTTTACCTCATTTTAAAAAAATTAAACATAAGATAGATTATACGGACAGTCTTATTATCTCATGTGATTGTGGGAGTATCGATAGATTGGGTTTTTCTTTGGAAGGAAGAGAAATTTTAAATATTGATCATCATCATAGTAATACGCGTTATGGTACTATTAATGTGGTTTTGCCTGAATATGCCTCAGCTTCACAGGTGGCATATGCACTGTTTGATGGGCTTTATGATGTTTGTGAAGCAGCAGCAACATGTTTTTATGCTGCTTTATTGTCTGATACACGGCACTTTACAACAGCGATAGTCAATGAAGAGGTTTTTTCTGTGGCAAAATCTTTGGTTTCAAAAGGTGCAAAGCCTGATGAAATTGCATATCATTTTACGCAAAAAAAGCCTTTAGCCTCTGTACGTATTTTAGAAAAAGCGCTAGCCTCTTTAGTCTTACATAAGGAAGCCAAAATAGCATCTCTAACTGTAACAAAAGATGATATTTTGGCTGCTGGTGCAACGATACCTGACATGGAAGGTATTGTAGATTATGGGCGTTCTCTTGTGACTGTCGAGATAGCTATTTTTGCGATGGAATTAGAAGATAGTATACGTATCTCTTTACGCAGCAAAAACGTGGATGTCTCTAAAATAGCTTTGGCATTAGGTGGTGGCGGACATAAGGTCGCAGCTGGTTTTACATTGAACCAATGTAAGTTACAAGAAAGTATAGATACAATTCTATCAAAGATAGAAGATTTAGGGTTAATACAATGAGACAAAGAAAAAGTAAAAAACGTGGTAGTAAATTTGTTGTGATAGCATTGCTATTACTAAGTATAGCAGGAGCAGGGTATGTTTACACTGCTCCTGAGTTTGAACGCGAAAAGCCAACTGTCGAGAGCCAGAATAATCTTTTTTGGAATAGAAAAGATCCACTTAAAGTAGAACTTAAAGACAATATAGGTCTAAAAAGTTTTGAATTGACTTTGAGTGATGGTGTAAAAAGTATCATTGTTGGGCAAGGTACATTTGAAGCAAATACAAAAGAGAAGACACTTTTAGTAAAATATCCTAAAAGTAAGGTTTTAAATCCAAAGGCAAAAAAACTCACCTTAAAAGCAACGGTAACAGATAGGAGTTTTTGGAATATGATGCAAGGTAATAGCAATGAAAAAACCATTGATATTAATGTAGATTATAAAAGACCCAATGTAAACATTTTGGCAAACTCTTATAGTATTACACAAGGTGGTTCAGCATTGGTTGTTTTTCAAGCACAAGATGAAAACCTGGAAAAGCTCTATATTGAGGCAGATGGTGAAAAATTTAAAGTGCAACCTTACAAAGAAGAAGGGTACTATGCAGCACTTATTGCATGGCCATTTCAACAAGATGACTTTAAAGCAAAAATTATAGCTATTGATGCAGCAGATAATAAACGTATGGTAGAGATACCTTTTTATATAAAACAACATAAATACCGTGTTTCATGGATACAAGCAAGAGATAAATTTATCGATGGGAAAATCACAGATTTGGCTTCTAGTAATCCAGACTATGCAAGTATTGATGACAGAATTGAAAAATTAAGAGCTATTAATGAAACTATGCGTTTAAAAAATGAAGCGTTGATACACTCACTTAGTAAATCACTTTCTTCTGATACTCTAAAAAGCTGGAAAATACAAAAGTTCTATCCACTTAAAAATGGAAAAAGAGTGGCTAGTTTTGGCGATGAACGTCACTATTATTATAAAAATAAAAATAATGAAGTCTCTCATTCCTACCATGTTGGGTATGACTTGGCAAGTACAAAAATGGCAACAATCAGAAGTTCAAATGCTGGTAAAGTAGTCTATGCAAGCGATAATGGTATTTATGGAAATATGCCTATGATTGATCATGGACTTGGACTCTATACACTGTATGGGCACTGTTCTCAGATCTTAGTAAATGAAGGTGATGAAGTAAGTGCAGGTCAGGCGATAGCAAAAACAGGTATGTCAGGATTGGCACTTGGTGACCATTTACACTTTGGTATGGTGGTGCAAGGGATTGAAGTAAGACCTGTTGAATGGTTTGATCAAGGTTGGATTAGAAAAAATATAGACAATGTCTTTAAAGAAGCAGATAAAATTATAAAAGGGCAATAATTTAAAGTTTTAAAATAATTTAGTCAAATATGGTATACTTGCAAAAATAATAAAATTCAAGTATAATATTTAATAATATGGAAAAAGAGGAGGAAATATGCAGCAAAGAACGATAAAAAAGCCGATTGAAGTTGTCGGTATCGGATTGCATAAAGGTGAACCTATCAAGCTTAGGCTTGAACCTTTAGATATTGATGCCGGTATTGTTTTTTACCGTGAAGATTTAGCATTGACTATTCCTCTTTCTCCCGCATCCGTAATAGATACACGTATGGCTACTGTGATAGGTGGGGATAAAGGATTTATCTCTACTATTGAACATTTTCTTTCTGCAGTGTATGCCTATGGTATAGACAACATGCGTGTGATTGTTGATGGTAATGAAATGCCTGTAATGGATGGCTCTTCTATCTCTTTTTGTCTCCTTCTTGATGAAGCTGGGATTGAAGAACAGGAAGCCTCTAAAAAAGTGATTTTTGTAAAAGAGACCGTAGAAGTCACAGATGGAGAGAAGTTTGTAAGACTGTCACCAAGTAAAAGTGCAGCCTTTGATTTTAGAATCAAATTTGACCACCCTGTGATTGCTGAACAAGAAGAACATTTTGATTTTTCAACAAAAAACTTTGTGGAAGAGATAGCCAGAGCACGTACTTTTGGTTTTGCAAAAGATATCCAATACCTTCAAAGTCAGGGACTCGCCTTAGGTGCAACCTTGCAAAATGCTATTGGTTTAGATGATCATAAAGTACTTAATCCTGAAGGATTACGTTTTGATAATGAGTTTGCACGTCATAAGATATTGGATGCAATGGGTGATATGATGGTCTCAGGACATAATATTTTGGCAAAATATGAATCTTTTGCTGGATCTCATCACTTGAATTATCAGCTTACAACCAAGTTACTTTCAGATAGTAAAAATTATGACCTTGTAGCAGTAGAAGAGTTACAAAGTAGAACCTTTGCAAGATCTTTTGCCTAAATCATATACATTACTTATCATTTCTATCTCTTCTCCCTTACTTTTAGGGGTATATGAAGAGGATAGATTGATTGAGACATTCTCGTCTCCGATGAAAACCTCCGAAATACTTTTACCATTTATTATAGACATTTTGGAAAAGTATTCTATTTCTAAAATAATATATACTAGAGGCCCCGGCTCTTATATGGCGATAAAGCTCACTTATATTATGCTAAAAACCCTTGAAATTGTGAGAGGTATTCCTTGTTATGGTTGTAGTGGTTTTATGTTAAATGGAGGCAAACCTATCAAAGCCATAGGCAATCTCTATTTTATCAAGGAAAAAGAGACTATAATTACAAAAAAATATGAACAGCCAGTCGATGCATCATTTGCATTATCTCAAAGTATTCATGATCTTGAAATAGATGAAGAATCAACCCCTGAGTATGTACTGCCAGCTGTGTCAAATGGATAAATATTATGTTTGTAAGCGTACCAGCAACTTCTGCTAATCTCGGACCCGGTTTTGATACTCTTGGTCTGGCAGTGGATCTAAGAAATGAAATTATCATTAAACCTTCAAAATTTTTAAGCCTCTCCACACATGGAGAAGGAAGCGAGAATCCAAAAATCAAAAAAAATTCACTTTTTCTTAGTATTTTTAATGAAAACTATAAACGTTTAACAGGAAGAGATGATAATTTCAGATTTGAATTTCATAATCGTATTCCTATTTCACGTGGGCTTGGTTCTTCTTCTGCTGTCATTGTTGCTGCATTGGCGGGTGCCTATACAGCTGCAGGCAAGAAGTACAATAAAAGAGAGATACTCAATCTCGCTTTACACTACGAACACCACCCAGATAACATCACCCCAGCAGTGATGGGTGGGTTTAATGTGGCTTGTGTAGAAGGAGATAGAGTCTATAGTAAGAAAAGACGTATGCCGGATTATCTTAGAGCAATAGTGGTTGTGCCCAATCGTACTACCTCCACAGCAAAGTCACGTACTATCTTGCCTAAAATGTATAGAAAAGAAGAGACAGTCTATTCACTTTCACGTGCTGCCTACATGACATCACTTTTTATGTCTGAATCATGGGACTTACTCCGTATAGCCTCTAAAGATAAGCTACATCAAGCAAGACGTATGAAGATGATTCCTGAACTTTTTGATGTACAAAAACTGGCGCTGAAGCATGGTGCACTCATGTCAACACTCTCTGGTTCAGGCTCTACATTTTTTAATCTTGCTTACGATAAAGATGCTGATAAAATTGCACAGGCATTACAAGGACGTTTCCCTCATTTCAGGGTTTTTACATTGGCATTAGATAATAATGGTGTCATTACTAAAAATTAAGCACGGCGCTTAATCTCTTTTTGGGTATAATACGCGATGAAAAAATCACAGCCCATACGTATGTGCATTGCTTGCCGAAGTAGACATCCTCAAAACACTTTGATTAGATTAAAACTATCGGGTCAAGATGTCATAGTATATAATGGACAGGGACGTAGTATTTATCTCTGTAATGATTGTGTAAAAAATGAAAAAAAAGTCAAAGGCTTAGTGAAACGTTTTAAGCAAGATAAAGAACGATTCATTAAGCTTTTAAAGGAGTTATTAAACGATGGATAAAGTTAAAATCCAAGATGTAGCAGCAGAAGCAAGTTTGTCAAATGCTGAATTAGTAGAAAAAGCCAAAGCACTAGGCTTTGATGTAAAAGCAGGTAACAGTACAATTAGTATGGAAGATGCTGGTGTACTTGTAGAATATGCCATCTCTGGGACATTGCCAAAAGGATTTAAAAAACCTGGGACAAAGTCTAAAATTACTGTAGTGAAGAAGAAAATAAAACCAGAGACTCCGAAAGAAGAAAGTACTAAAGAAACTGAAACTTCTGCTGAACCTGAAGTAGCTGAAGAGGTGCAAGTTGTAGAAGTGCAAGAAGAGGTCAACTCAGAAACACCTAAAGCCCAAGAGCCGAAAACTGAAGAAGTAAAAGTTGAAGAGGTAGAAGAAGAGGTTGTTGCTGAAGAGGTAGCACCTGTTGCGCCTCCTAAAGAGATCAAAAAGCGCAAAGGTATCTCTGTAGTTAGTAAAAAAACTGAAGAGACAGCAAGTGAAGATGCCAAAACAGAAGTTCGTCCAGTAAGGAGAGTACTTTCTCGTGGTGGGATTAAGATCGTTAGAAAAGCGAAGCCTGCACCAGTAAGAGCGGGAACAAAAATCTCTTTGGGTGGTACTTTTGGTAATAAGAGTTATGAACCTTATGAGGGTAAAAAGAAAGTGAAAAAAGGACCTGCTCAAGCAAAAGAGACAGGAACTAAAATTGATATCTTTAACCATGACAGTATGTCTGGTGATATTGACAGTGGCTTTGGTGGAGAAGAAGTAGTGCTTTTAGACTTCTCAGACAAGAACATCTACGAACAGATGATGCGCCAAGAGCAAAAACGTAAAGAAGAGATGAAAAAACGTGAAGCTGCCAATGGTGGTCCTATCAGAGGAAGATCTCCTTTCCGTCCTCAACAAAGACGTGGACTCAAACGTGGTGGTAAACGTAAGAAATATACAAGAGAAGAAAACACAGAAGTTGTAACGTCTATCGAGATACCTGAAAATGTAAGAGTCTATGAGTTTGCTGAAAAAGTAAACCGTTCAATGAGTGAAGTCATTGGATGTCTCTTTGCTCTTGGTATGATGGTGACGAAAAATGATTTCCTTTCTAAAGATGAGATAGAAATTCTTGCAGAAGAGTTTGAAGTTGAAGTAACGACTGTCAATCCACTTGATGAATTGGAAATTGTTGATGAATACAATGAAGAAGAAGATGAAAATGCCGTAGAACGTCCTCCTGTTATCACCATTATGGGACATGTTGACCACGGTAAAACATCATTACTTGATAAAATTCGTGAAGCCAAAGTAGCAGATAAAGAAGCTGGTGGAATTACGCAACACGTTGGTGCGTACCAAGTAGAAAAAAACGGTAAGAAGATTACCTTTGTGGATACTCCAGGTCACGAAGCCTTTACAGAAATGAGAGCACGTGGAGCACAAGCAACAGATATCGTTATTATCGTTGTCGCTGCTGATGATGGTGTAATGCCTCAAACAAAAGAAGCGATTGCTCACACGAAAGCAGCAGGTGTTCCTATGATCATTGCTGTGAACAAAATGGATAAAGAAGCAGCAAATCCTGACAATGTTAAAGCACAACTTGCTGAAATAGATGTAATGGCAACAGATTGGGGTGGTGAGTATGAGTTTGTACCTGTATCTGCACACACTGGTTTGGGTATTGATGATTTACTTGAGACTATTTTACTTCAAGCTGAACTTATGGAACTTAAGGCAAACCCTGCGTTAGATGCTAAGGCAGTTGTCG
>JALXBG010000121.1 GCA_026991605.1 Sulfurovum sp. | reverse complement strand
ACCGTATTTGGTTACCCTGGTGGCGCTATCATGCACGTTTATGATGAAATATATAAGCAAGAGGGGTTCGAGCATATCTTGAACCGTCACGAACAAGCATCTGTTCACGCAGCAGATGGATATGCAAGAGCAACAGGTGAAGTAGGGGTGGCAATGGTCACATCCGGACCTGGGTTTACAAACGCAGTCACAGGACTGGCAACTGCATATATGGATTCTATTCCATTGGTTGTTATCTCTGGGCAAGTGCCACTTTCGCTTATCGGTACAGATGGTTTTCAAGAGATTGATGCAGTCGGTATCTCTCGTCCGTGTACAAAGCATAACTTTTTGGTACGTACACTTGAAGAACTTCCACGTGTACTTAAAGAAGCATTCTACATTGCACGTTCAGGACGTCCAGGACCTGTTCTTGTAGATATCCCTAAAGATATCACCGTAGACATCGGCGAGTTTGTTTATCCTGATACTGTAAATATCCCAACATACAAACCAACGTACAAAGGGAACAAAAAGCAGATAGAAAAAGCGGTTGAAGCGATAAAATATGCGAAAAAACCTTTGCTTTATATCGGTGGGGGTGTTGTCCTTTCTAATGCCTATGAACTGGTACGTGAATTGGCAGAGAAAACACAAATCCCTGCGGTTGAGACACTGATGGCTAGAGGCGTAATGGGTGCTAAAAACCCATTACTTCTTGGTATGCTAGGTATGCATGGTAACTACTCATCTAACATGGCAATGTCTGAGACAGATTTGGTTATCTCTTTAGGTGCCAGATTTGATGACAGGGTAACAGGTAAACTTTCAGAGTTTGCAAAGTATGCTGACATTATTCATGTAGATATTGATGCGGCAAATATTGGTAAGCTTGTAGATGTAGACTATCCTATAGTAGGAGACATTACAGAGGTACTTAAAGCGATGTTACCACAACTTGATGGTGTAGACACAGACCGTTATGAAGCATGGAGAAATATCTTAAACCGTTATGATGAGCTTCATCCTCAGTCTTATGTAGATTCTGATGAAGTGATTAAGCCACAGTGGGCTATTGAGCGTATTGGTGAGCTTATCGGTGAAGATGCGATTATCACTTCAGATGTTGGGCAGCACCAAATGTGGGCAGCACAACACTATCCGTTTGATAGACCACGCCAATGGATTAACTCTGGTGGATTGGGTACTATGGGCTTTGGTTTCCCTGCAGCACTTGGTGTAAAGAGAGCATTTCCAGAAAAGACAGTTGTCAATGTAACAGGTGATGGTTCAATCTTGATGAATATGCAAGAGTTGGTTACTGCAGCTGAATACAAGATACCAGTCATTAACATGATTTTGAACAACCATTTCCTTGGAATGGTTCGTCAATGGCAAACATTCTTTTATGAAAAACGTTACTCTGAGACAGATTTGAGTTTTCAGCCTAACTTTAAAGCATTGGCTGAAGCGTGTGGGGGCATTGGATATGATGTGACTACTAAGGCAGAGTTTGATGCAGCGATTAAAGATGCTATCAAACAAGATAAAGTATGTTTCATGAATGTACAAACCAACCGTTTTGAAGATGTACTTCCGATGGTACCATCGGGTGGAGCACTCTTTAATATGATGTTACCACAAACCACGAAAGGAGATGCATAATGAAAACTAACGTAAATGAAAGACGTGTCATCTCTGTGATTGTGATGAATGAAAGTTCTGTGCTTTCTCGTATTACTTCGCTCTTTGCTGCACGTGGCTATAACATTGAGTCTCTAACTGTTGCACCTATCCCTGATAGTGATATGTCACATATTACTATCGCAACCAAAGGTTCTAGTAGACTTATGGAGCAAGTAACGAAACAACTCCATAAACTCATCCCTGTCTATAAAGTGATAGAGCATGAAGAGATGGTAGAAAAAGAGATGGTATTGGCAAAGTTTCCTATCGCTGAAAATCTCGCTGATATTTCAGTACTCTCTGCTGCTTATAATGGTGGGGTAGTGAATGTTGGTACAGAAATGATTATCGTGATGGTTGCAGATGAACCAAAACGTGTCAAACACTTTATAGAAGCAGCACAACGTTATAATCCTTGTGAGATTGTACGTGGTGGCGTGGTGGCTATCGAGCGTTAGATTATTTGTAGGGTGTTGTCCCATGACAACACCTTCTTTATTTTTATTGTATATCAAATTTTTGGTGTTGTAAGGGTACAACACCCTACACAAGGACAACGATGACCTACAAACTCTCCCAAATCACAAAAGAACTCAACTTAGATTTTAACGGCAATGACATCGAGATAGATGGCATACATACACTAAAAGAAGCTACTTCTTCACAATTCTCTTTTTTTACAGATGCCAAATATGCTTCAGAGCTTCCTCAAACAAAAGCAGCAGCTGTTTTTATCGATGAAGAACATGCAAATTTATTGCCTGATACTACAATTGCACTTGTTACAGATGAAGCCTATTTAAAACTCGCACTTGCGTCTAAATTTTTTGCACATAAAATCATCACAAAAGGTGGACATCCAAATTTGGGTGAAAATTATGATGTAGATAAACGTGTACGTTTTGGTAACAATGTCACTGTCGGTGATAATGTAACTATTATGGCAGGCTGTTATGTGGGTGATAATGTAGTGATAGGAAGTAATACTTTACTATATCCTAATGTGACACTCTATCATGGTACACATATTGGTGAGAATTGTATCATTCATGCTGGAACAGTAGTAGGATGTGATGGGTATGGATTTGCCCATACCAAGCAAGGCGAACATATTAAAATCTATCAAAATGGTAATGTAGTGGTAGAAGATAATGTGGAGATAGGTGCAAACTGTACCATAGATAGAGCAGTGTTTGGTACGACGTTTATTCGCAAAGGTACAAAGCTTGATAACCTGATACAAATCGCACACAATTGTGATGTAGGTGAACATTCACTGATGGCAGCACAGGTAGGACTGGCAGGCTCAACCACACTTGGACGTAATGTAGTTATGGGTGGACAGAGTGCTACTGCAGGTCACTTGGAAGTTGGTGCTTTTACTACGATAGCAGGAAAAGGTGGTGTGACTAAATCACTCGAAGGTGGCAAAATGTATGCAGGTTTCCCTGCCATAGATATAAAAGCATGGCGCAAAATGCAAGCGGTATTAATGAGGATGGTTAAAAACCGTTAACTTTTTGTGCTATAATTATGTATATTCAAAATCAAAGGATTTATTATGAGTGGAAAAGTAACAAATATAGATGAAATGACACTAAGTGGAACAAAAGATGGGAAGATTAGTATCACAACAGTTTCACAACCTTATGGTCCTAAAAGTGAGCCTGTGGCGAGTATTGGTATCTCTTTACAAGCTGGAGCAGAAGAGCCAGATTGGAAAGTGCATATTCCTAAAGCAAATATTGATGCCGTCATTAAGGCATTACAAAAGGCAAAAGAGAGTTTGTAAAAACTCTTTTTATTCGTCGTGCATCATTACCTTGTATTGATCTAGTGCTCTTTGCATTAGGTCTTTATTAGGTATCTTTCTTCCTGCAATATAACCAATAATCTCACCATTTCCATCTAATTTAGGCTTTATCCAAACAAGTACAAAATAATATTTTCCATCTTTACGTAAATTTTTTACAAAACCTTCCCAATAGTTACCACTTTGAATGGTTTCCCACATACCTTTAAACGCAGCTTTTGGCATGTCAGGGTGTCTGTTTATATTATGTGGAGATCCGATAAGTTCTTCTTTTGTATAGCCTGTCATCTCTCTAAACTTCCGGTTTGCATAGGTAATGATACTATTTACATCAGTTTCTGTAATCATAACCCCACCGTCAAATGGCACTTCTTCATCGATTGGGTTTGGTTTTTTAATCTCATTCCCTGTAATAATATTTTTAATAATTTTCTCCATAGGTTTCCTTTTAAATCTTGAATTTTTCAAGTATAAGGTCATTTAAGAGAAAAATATTTCCCAGAAATACCTAGTTCTATACTCAATAGATATATCAAAGATATCTCATCTAGTGTGTAATGTATGTGAAAATAAATAAAAAGTTTAATCTTTATTATTTGGTAGCCGGGCTAACTGCTGGAGTCCCACGTAGCTTTCTGTCCTTACCTCACGATAAGTTTAGCTTTTCAATACTATAAATATGTATAATAATATCAACCTTATCCTTAGTGTAGTATAAAGAAATGTAGATTACACCAACATGGTATCCACTTAAAGAAGATGGATATAATATTTCCAAGATTTCTTAAACCACTAAAAAGTCAAGGAGAATAACATGTTGGCGAGTAATATTTTAACGTATAGTGACTTTCTAAAGGATTCAAAAGA
>JALXBG010000120.1 GCA_026991605.1 Sulfurovum sp. | reverse complement strand
ACCCACTAGGATCCACAAAGTTCACAGGATCCCCACCAACATACCTATAAAAGTTCGTATCCCCAGCTAAAAACTCAATAGGGTCTTTGGAGATGAAGCGTCCCACACTAGGGTCATAATACCTAGCTCTATAATAATAAAGATCTTGAGAGTCCAACTCCCTACCAGTATAACAATAAGGGTTATAGGTCTCTACTCTCTTATGATGATCCAAGATTGTACCATAAGCCTCATCATAAAGAAAAGACTCTACGATGTTCCCTTCTTCATCGGTAAGTGCTGTGATGCTTCCTTGGTGGTCTCTGTGGTAGTAGAACGTACCGTTAGCGTTTGTGATGCTTAGAGGGGTGTCTATACTCTCATCGTGGGTGATGGTAGCGATGACTGCGTTGTTGCTGTCCAAGATGGCTACTATATCGTCACCGTCATAGAGGTACTTTTGTGTTACGCCGTCTTCTGTTTTAGATACTCTTCTGTTAAAGGCATCATACGTATAGGTGAGTGTCTTTGTTTTTGGTTGGCATCGTCTAGTTGTTCGTAGCTTACAAGCTGGTTTCTTGCGTTAAAGGTGTAGTTACTTGTGGTGTGGGTAAGCTTGTTGTGTTTGCTTTTGATGTTACCCATACTGTCGTAAGTAATAGTGTAGATGTCACTAGCAGTCAGACGGTTGTTTAAGATGTTATAGACAGCATTGTCATTTTGGTTGTTTCCTGCTGCATCGTAGATATATATCTCATGTTTGCGGTGGGCAGGAATGCCCACCCTACAAGTAAGACTATTTGTTAATCTTGGGTTTAATGACATAAATTATACTAGCTCAATATCTAAAAATTTAAAATCTTTTTTGTTATGTGTCCAAAGTGGCAAATCATAGATGAGACAAGTTGAAGCGATGATAGCATCGTAAATGCCCATACCGTGCGAGAGTTTGTATTGGTTTAATAAATTGACAGATAAATTCATAATATCTTGGTCCGTATCTAAAAGTTGACATTTAGCCAAAATTTTATTTAATTTTTTTAGTTCCCGTTTATTTAAAGCACCTGCTAAAAATTCTAGATGAACAATAGAGTTTATACAAAAAGTATTAAATTTATTTTCCTCAATATGAAGCTTCTCTTTTGAATAATCAATAAGAATACAAGTATCAACAAAAATCATTATCTGTTTCTTTGTCGTCTTAAATCATGAATATATTTTCCGCTATCTTCTATATGAGCATAAGGTTTAACATCGCTTAAATCTTCATTGTCTTCATCAATATATGTAATTGTATGTATATGTTTCAATGGGTCTTTTTTCTTATATTTAAGTTTTTTCTTCGTACCAAGAGAATCAAAAAAATTCTTTAAAGTTTCAATGGTTACTTCTTTTTGACCATGCACAAAAGCTTTTAGCTCCTCTTCTGTATCGGGATTATCAATTTTGAGTGTAATTGTCATTTTATATCCTTGTGACTTTTTACCATTATAACACAAACGATTTAACCAAACTTTACCATCAAACTCAAGCCATTTCAGCCTTCTGAATGGTTATGGTTTTATTGTAGCGTAGAGTGGCTTAGGGAAACTGAATGTAATTATGCTCACCAAAATTTAAATCTGAAATGCAATTTTTTAAAAAAAGGGAAGAAAAAAGTTGTAATTATAGACCAAATGGATAAAAATAACACGCGCCGTAACTGTGTACTCAAAGCCAAAACGACCAAAGCACTGTATGCTTGTGTACGTGTGAGTGAAACAGGAAGACTAAGTGCCAAATGTTCTACAGAAAATACCAAACCAAAAGTAGCACCAAAAAAAGCAACATCCTCTGCCAAGTGTGAAGCAGGAAAATGTAGCAGTGATATGCAGAAAAACTAAAGCTATATATTAAAAGAGTATCTTTTTAATAAGCATTCCCAAGGCAAAGACATAGAGCACTAAAAGTGACATTTTATGATTTTTAGAACTCACATGGTCTTTAAGCCAAATACCGAAGGTAACTCCTACTAAAGAAGCAATGGCAACCACCAGGCCATTGTGAAAGTCAATCGTACCAGAATTGAGTCTACTTATCATCCCAGCAACGGAAGAGAATGCCACAAAGAACAGGCCTGCTGAGACTGCTTTTTTGATGGGATAGTGCAAGAGTCCTACTAACAATGGGGTTAAGATAACCGATCCACCAATCCCTAAAGTAATAGCGAAGATACCAATAATCAACCCAATTATAAAAAGTAATATTTTAGAGAGTGATTTTGTTTGGGAATCATCTTCATGGTTTTTAGAGAAAAAAAGTCGAAACAAGGCAAAGAGTAAAAGTCCAAAAAAGAGAAACTGCAAAATAGTATCTGAAATATATACTGTCACATATCCACCGATGTATCCACCGATGAAACCACCCAATCCTACAAAGATACCTTCACCGACAATAAGGGAGCCTTTTTTATGGTTAAGGTAAGAACCAAATACCGAAGAGAATACCATCTGTACGATACTGATACCAATGGCATCTTTAATCTCAAAACCTATCACTAAAAGTATAGGTACCAGTATCATACCGCCACCAATACCAAAAAAACCTGACATCGTACCAATAAATATACCAACTAAAATAAGTTCTATTATCATCTATATTCTCCGAAATTTGAGCAGAATTATATCATTTTTATTGGTTATTTTGATATACTCTTGCTATACGAACTAGGGAGTCTAGCATATTATGGGGAAATTTAAAAAACTTTTACTTGCATTACCTGCGATTTTACTAATAGCACTCATCTATCTTTCTGTCACACTTATTGACAAAGGGCATACAGCGAAAATATACAAATCCGAATATGCCACACTACACTCATCTGAATTTGGTATGTTCAATTCAGATGAATGGACAGCAAAAATTATCAAAATTATGGATAAAAAGATTGAGAACTTCAGTATCCAAAATGCAGAGAATAGAGAAGAGATAAAAGGTTACATCAGTACTATTATTGAGACTCTCATATCGGAAGCCCAACGTGCAGTAAAAGATAGAAACACCCATAAACGTGGTTTTTTAGACAGTATTTTGGGTTCAACCAAACAGATGATTACAGATTCTATTATCGACTTTGAAGATTTACGTAATCGTGTGCCTGAATTTACAGACAGAGTACTCAAAGAGATTGAAAAGCCAGAAAATCAGGCACGTGCGAAAGCTGTATTACAAGAAAAAGTAAAAGAGTTCATGAATGAAAATGTCCAAAAACATACTGATATGGCAGCTTTCAATACCGTATTAGAACGATATCATACAAATACACTAGAATCATGTAATACTATACTCGATAAAAAAATGCAAACCCTTGAAGCGGAAATGCATCATATGATGGAGACGATGCTTATTCTCGCATTTATTATAATAGTCATTATTTTGCTCTATGGTACGCTCAACTCATTTACACTGCTTTTACTTTCTGGTACAACGATTGCCCTGCTTGTTTCTGGAATATTTCTGCCTATGTTGGATATTGAAGCAAAAATCGCACAGCTTAACTTCACCATACTTGACAGTACTGTTGTCTTTCACAACCAAATACTCTTCTTTCAAAGTAAGAGCATCTCTGACTTAGTTACTCTACTTTTAGACTCCGATAAACTCAAAATGAAATTTGTGGGAGTTTTACTTGTTATGTTCTCGGTTATTTTCCCAACACTCAAACTTATCTCTACAACACTCTACTACTACAGTAAAAGCATCATAGGAAACAACCCTGTCACACGTTTCTTTGCCCTAAAGTCTACCAAATGGTCTATGGCAGATGTATTTGTTGTTTCTATTTTTATGGCATATTTGGGACTAGATGGTGTTGTCAGTAATGAACTTAAACGTCTTGAAGGAAAAGCTGACCCCGTAAATATCATCACAACCAACGGGACACACTTAGAAGTAGGTTTCTTTCTATTCTTAGGTTTTGTACTTACAAGTTTTGTACTCGCTTACCTCGTACATAAAAAGAAATCTCAAGAATAAAACCTCTATAAGTACATAAACTGAGATAAAAAGATAATAGTTACGACAAATGCAAACGGCAGAACATGACTCTTAAATACAAAGGGTTGTATCTTGAAATAAACCTGTAAACCACCTCTTAATCCAAGCCATATCCCCAAAAATGCTTTAAGTCCTAACATGACTTGGAAATAGCTCAATCCTTTGTCAAAATCTATAGGGCCATACACTTGACTAATAAGGTAAAGCCCTGTTGCTACAGCAACAAGCAAACTTGGTGGCACTACTTTACGTACATACTTCATAAAAGACTCACGAATCTTCACATGTTCTTCTTGGCTAAATGACTCTTTTATATGTACTAAAAAAAGATTATCAACAATGAGAAATCCTCCATAGATAAATGCTGCGAACAGATGAATAGTTTTAATGAGTATAAAAGTCATATGAGTATCCTAAATTTTAAAAGAATTATAGTCTATTTCTTATTGAAGTGATTTGATATATATCAACTAGGTGACTGTCGAACTCATCTGATTGAAGCGAAAAATTCAATCTTTTAGGTATATTTTTAGCTCATTTTAGGCGAATAGCCATAGCTATTTAACAATAAGGAGCTTAAAATAGGACAAAAGAGTGAATTTTACAGCCAATCAAGCATGAGTCCGACAGTCTCCTAGCCAATAAAATCCTGAGAAAAAAAAGCCTCTATCACTTCTCTCATTTCTCTAGGGTTTTCTATACGATTAACATCGTTTCTAAAGGCAGAGGCACCTGGGTAACCTGCCTTAGAGTAGGAGTGTAGATTTTTTCTAAAAATAATAGCCCCATATTTGTCATAGTGCTGTATCATCTGGTCAAAATGCTCTAAGACTACCTCTTTTATGAGTTCAGGTGTCGGCTCATCCATCCCCTCTTTAATTTGTTTAAATATCCACGGTTTACCCACAGCAGCACGCCCAATCATAATACCATCAGCACCAGTGTACTCTCGTACCCATTTGGCTTTTGCTGGGGTATCTATGTCACCGTTGGCAAACATAGGAATCTTTACACTCTGTTTTATCTCAGCAAGGGCATCATAATCTACAGGGGCTTTATATCGTCCTGCTCTTGTACGTCCATGTACTGCGATATAGTCTGCCCCTGCATCTTCACAAAGTTTGGCTATCTCAAGATGATTTTTTTCATTGAATCCTAAACGAAATTTTACTGAAGTGTATTCTTTGTTGGAGTACTGCTTGATAGTCTCAATCACCTTTGCCATTTGAGACAGGTCAGTGAGCAATGAAGAGCCTTGGAGGTTATTTACCACCTTGGGTGCAGGACAACCACAATTTAGGTCTATACACGTCACATCTTCACGTGCATTGATAATCTCAACAGCACGCCTTATGACATTGAGATCTGAACCGGCTATCTGTATGGAGTAAGGGTTTTCTATCGGTGCTTTTTCAAGCATTCGGTGGGTTTTTTTAGAGTTATGAATGAGTGCATTGGAACTTATCATCTCTGAGACAGTAAGGTCTACCCCAAACTTCTTTACCACAGAACGAAAAGGAAGGTCGGTAAAGCCCGCCAATGGGGCTAAAGCGTAGAGAGGTTTTGAGAAGTCTAAAGATGCCATAAAGGTTAGTATAACCTTTGTTCACTACATATAGAGTTGATATCGATGATATCTTCGAGTTTAAATTTACTATGCTCTTTTTTTAGTGTATAGAGTGCTCTAAACTTCATAAAGTCATTCTCATCATGCTCATCAAGGTATTTAGAGACTTGGTCAAGTAATTCATATTCAAAAAGTAAATATAAGTATGCATTTTGTGCTTTTTCATTTTTCATTTGATACTCTCTAAATAGAATTAGGTTTTCATCAGGTTTGAAATATTTTTTGGTAATAGCAGCGATGGCAATAAAATCTTCACATTTTAAGTCAAGCACCTGCACAAACTCTGTGAGTATCTCAGTAGTTAAACCAAGTTTATTATCGTGGCTAATTCTGTTGAGCATAACCAAAAAGTTTTCAACATCAAAAACTTTAGCATACTTCCGTGCTTTAACAAAATCTTCTTTATGTGCAAAAACTTTCAATGCTTCTTTCTGTACTTCTTCAGAATAATCTGAGGCCGAACGCAGCACACTTTCAACAAATTTCTCATCTGATTCAAGACAGTTCAATCTATTTTGAATAAGTATAGGATTACCCGGATTGAAGACTTTAGTCATCTTCAACTCTTTAAGGTCAACATACTCACCATTTTTGATTTTCTGAATAATGTTCACTACACGTGAAAGTCTAGGTGATATCCCTTCTACTGTATCATTTAAAGTAAGGGAAGATTTACCTAAAAGTGCAGCAGATGCACCCATTTCATCGATAGAATATTTTTGTTCTTTTGGCTCATTAATCAATGACCAATAAAGAGCATCTTCAAGTGTACTTGTATCTTTATGCCATTTTTTAAGTAAAAAATAGTTTTTAAGCCCATAAAAAAACATATGAAACAAAGTCACAATAAAAAGTAAAACCATAGGCAAAATAAACCACAAAGCTACAGGGAAATTAAAATTAATACCCATCACTTCAAGTAGATAATTATTTGGGTTCACAGTATATGCTAGCCCACCAACTATGCCAATCAATACCAATGATGCAAATATATATAAACCTAATTTCATCTTTTTCCCCTTATATGTGTAAGCGTTAGTTCGCTTCTTTTTCGTTAATCTCCCTACAAGTAATGCAGTAGCGTGCAAAGTTTTTTACTTCCAAGCGTGCTTTACCTATAGGTTCTTCACACATTTCACAAATACCAAATGTGTTATTTTTTATTTTATCTAAAGCAAGTTCAATCTCGTTTAATTCTTT
Organism: Sulfurovum sp.; assembly: GCA_026991605.1. Lineage (GTDB taxonomy): Bacteria > Campylobacterota > Campylobacteria > Campylobacterales > Sulfurovaceae > Sulfurovum. The sequence continues at coordinate 7,444 of JALXBG010000120.1, read as the reverse complement.
ACGTTGCTGTACTAAAATAGCACTATCTACAACTGTTTCAGCAGCAGCCGCGGCATGGTCACCTTCATCGTTCAGCTCTAGTTCGCGCATACCATCTAATTCTAGTGCTGTACCTTTAAGGTTTTTCTCTATTTGTACTCTTCTATCTAACAATTTATTTCTAAATTCTTCCAATTCAACTTTAGTTAACATTTTTATTCTTCCTATTTATGATATGGATGATTGTTATTAATTGTCAGTCCCCTAAACACTTGTTCCAACAACACAACTTTCACCAGTTTATGTGAAAGCGTTATTTTACCAAATGATATAGCATTATTACATTTATCCAAAAAACTGCTCTCAAAGCCGTATGCACCACCAATAAAGAGATTTACTTGCACTCTATCCTTAAGCAATTTTGCAAAATCATGGCTATCTACCTCTTTTGAAGAAGGATCTAAAGCGATATTTAGACCACTATGCATATATTTTTCTAATGCCTTGGTATAAGATTTCTGTGCAGCTTTAGGAGAGATGTCATGTGCTTTGGCTATTTCTTTGTCAAAAACCTCTATAACTTCTACTTTAGCAAAAGGTTTAGCAATTTTTTTATAGTGCTCAATAAGCCCAGAATAAAGATTGTCTTTACCTTTTTTATCTACGATAATCACGTTTATTTTCACTTTTTAAGTCCTGCTTTGATTTTCTGTGCCAGTTGATGTACTGCCATTGCATAGTATGAGCTATGGTTATAACGTGTAATAACAAAGAAATTTTTAGCACCATACCAAAGTTCATCATATTTCTTTTTGTTGAGTTTTATAAGTCTTACTTTATTTTTATAATCCCATCTTTCTCTAGGAGAAATTCCTTTAAGACGATGACGATGATAGGTATGTTTATAACCTGTTTTATGATTATTGAAGCGGGTACCCTTATATTTAACTCTTGTTGCTACAGGTTCACCTTTTCTCCACCCATTCTTTTTAAAGTAGTTTGCCACAGAAGCAATAGCATCATCTGGACTCTGTAAAGTAATACGTCCATCTTTATTAAAGTCCACTCCATAATGCTCATAATTACTAGGCATAAATTGTACTAAACCAATAGCTCCTGCATATGAACCTTTAACATTTCGAGGGTTGAATTTTTGTGTTTTTGAGAGATGTATAAATTTTATAAGTTCTTTTTTAAAAAACTTATTACGTCTATTTTTTTCAAAAGCAAGTGTTGCTAATGTATCAAATACTGGGTACTTCCCAACATTTTTACCATAAGCACTCTCTATACCAATAATCGCAGCTATATACTCTTTTGGAACACCATATTTTTTTTCTACTCTATCAAATATTTTTCGATGCTTTTTTACATAAGCTATCCCGTTTCTTACACGTCTGTCACTTATTATATTACGGGAATACCTTCCCCATGAACCATATTTTTTAGCCAAATTTTTAGCTTTTGCTATCTGTGAAGGAGTACGTGTATCTTTTCTTCTTTTTTGTTTATGTCTAGGAATAAATACACGTAAAGCAGACTTTTGTACTTTTACATTTGAAAAAAGTTTACGTAGTTCTGATTTTTTAAAATGATGTTTTTTTATCAATATATTCATCGTAGATATAGCTGCAGGATAATTTCTATAATCTTTTGCATGTAAGCTCATAAGAGTAAAGAGTAATACAATTAAAATTATTTTCATCAGATTATCCTATATTTTTTGCTATTGTATCGCATAAAGTATGTAGCAAAGGTGTATTAGATATGAAAAAATATTATTTCACTATCTTGGTAACATCTACTATAGCCCACTTGCACAAGGAGTACCGTAAATCATCATGATATCCCTGCAATACAAATGACTTCTAGCTCCAATCTATTAAAAAAGAGACGATTAACGTCTAATATTACCTTTTATTCTCTGCCATAGTACGAAACTAAAGAAGCCTTTTCAATAGTGTGCGCGTTTATTTGATACCCAACAATAGGGGCATTTGTTCCTACTTCCACAGGTAAAGTCTCTACATCTAAAGCATGCACAGTTACAATATATGTATGTGGTTTATCACCTACTGGTGGACATGCACCACCAAAACCTACTGCTCCATAGTCATTGGTAATTTCTAGAGCACCTTTAGGTAAAGTATGTTTAGACGAGGCATCTGTACTTATGCTTGTAGCTGTAGCAGGAATGTTCACCACTTGCCAATGCCACCATCCACTGCCTGTAGGTGCATCGGGGTCATAGACAGTAATGGCAAAACTTTTTGTGCCTTTGGGTGCATGGCTCCAATGTAGCTCTGGAGAGATATTTTGACCATTACAGCCAAAAGCACTAAATTCTTGTGCTTTACTAAGCTGCCCGCCCAAGTCGTTACTTTTTAAAGTTAATCCATCTGCCATCATTGTTGTTATACTTAACGCTATAAGTAAAATATACTTCATTTTTTCTCCTCATTTAGTTATGATATACAATCATACACTATCAGGAGATAAAATGCAAAACGATTTCACAAAAGCAATGAACTTTAGACATGCTTGCAAAATATTTGACGACTCAAAAAAAATAAACGACGAGGAGATGCACTACATTTTAGAAGCAGGACGCAAATCACCTTCCTCTTTTGGCATGGAGGGGTGGAAGTTTTTAGTCATCACCAACGAAGCACTCAAAGCCAAACTGCGTCCTGTATGTTGGGACCAAGTACAAGTGACTTCATGTTCTCACCTTGTTATCATACTCGCAGCCATAGAAAATGTCAAAGTAGAAAGTGGAGAAGTAGAAAAACGTTTTAAACGACGTGAAATGCCCCAAGAGAGTCTTGACTTCTACATGGATATCTATGCAAAACACTTAGAAAAAACACTAAGCTCCGATGAAAACATCTACCATTGGACATCTAAACAAACATACATTGCATTGGCTAACATGATGACTGCAGGTGCTTACATAGGTATAGACTCTTGTCCCATAGAAGGTTTTGAGAAAGAGAAAGTAGAAGAGATACTTGAGCTCAATACAAGTAAGTGGCAGGTTTCAGTAGTCGTGCCGTTTGGCTATAGACTAAACGAGCAGTCTGAACAACTTAGACTTCCTTTTGAAGAAGTAGTTGAGTTTATACACTAACTATTTGATATAATAGATATAAAGGATTCAGTTTGCACCACCCACTACAAGTTAAACTCATACGTTTTTACTTTTGGTTGGTGAGTGCTCTGTTTCCTAAACTTGCTGTTTACTCTGCGCATAGACTCTTTCATTACCCCATTAACTCTACACGTAAAAACCGTAATGCCTTGCCACTTCCTATATCTGAGCGTTTTGATATCCCACTCTATGAAAATATGCGTTTACAAGGTTACCGTTGGGGTGACAAGTCTCATCCTAAAGTGTTACTTGTACATGGCTGGTCTACGACTTCACAAAGCATGACACACTTTACCCATGCCCTTTTAAAACATGGCTACCAAGTTGTCAGTTATGATGCTTTGCGTCATGGTGACTCTCATGGAGCCTTTTCAGATTTAGCCAGTTGGGCAGACTCTGTGCGTGCAGCTTTGGCAGAGGTGGGAGAAGTTGAGTGTATCATCGCGCACTCTTTTGGTGGAGCAGCAGTTACTGTGGCTTCCAAATTAGGACTAGCTACCAAAAAACTAGCCCTCATCGCACCCATACATGAGATCTCTGCAGTAGCAGACAACTTTGCCAAACACTTAGGCATTCCACTAGACATCGTCAAGCAGATGCGTGCCTATACATGGAACCACAACAAAGCAAACTTTGAAAAGTACGGTAGTGACTGGGATGACATCGTTACCTCAAACTTCCACGTCCCTACCCTCATCTATCATGACAAAGAAGACAGAGAGATACCCATCATGCATTCAGAACACTTATGTAAAAAATGGACTTGGGCAGAGTTACGCCCTACAGAGGGTTTAGGACACAGGAAGATACTCGATGATGATGCCGTAGTTGAAGGTGTGATAGAATTTATTTCAACTTCTTAAAACAACAACGCTTATATTTATCTCCACTCCCACAGATACACTTTTCATTACGCAAAAACTCTACTTTGTCTTCATAGATTTCACCATCAATATACTTCCACATGTCATTTACTTTTAAAAAGGTCGAGCGTTCATGGTGCATGTGTTGCTTGCCATCGAAAATATAGTACGCTTTAAACTCCACCACATCCTCAGAGACATCTACTATCTCCAAATGTTGCCAAAAGCTGTTATCTGCCCAGTCTTGTATGAACTTTAACTCTTCATCTGTCCAGGTATGGTCATGCGTAGTGGCTTGTAAGTAGTTCACATCTCCCAGACAATATGCACTATAACGTGACCTCATCAACGCCTCAGCAGTTGGAGCTACTTCTAACACTCTAAGTATAGGTTCACAGCACTCTGAGAATGGTTTATTTGATTTGCAGTAGCATGGTTGTTGCATTGGGGTTCCTATGGGTTTTATTTTTTGAATGATAGCATAGATGTGATATAATTATTTTAAGTCATTAATTATACGAGGATAAATCATGAGTAAAAAAACAATCATACTATTATTAAGTATAGTACACTATTTAAGTGCAGCAGATAATAATGTAACCATACTTCATAGTAATGATATAGAAGTGACATATAAAGGTAAACCAATGATTATCTCGAGAGAAACAGATATTCGTTGTAGAAAAGTTTCATTTAATGGTAATACTTTTTGGAGTGCTGATTTTCCCAAAAAAGATGTTCCTTCTTTTTGTAAAAAAACATTTATTACGACAGCTGGAATGATTTCTCCTATGAAAATATATGATGATATTGAAACTTTTGGAGAACTGGAAGTATTGGAATTTATTGAAGATGCTCAAGATGATTCCAATATGCTACTTGTAGATACAAGAAAACCTAATTGGTATCATGCACGTACTATTCCTACTGCATTAAATATCCCATTTTTTTATCTAGATAATCCTAAAAAATATCCTAAAGAATTTGCACATACTTTAAAACTTTTTAATATTCAAAAAATTTCAAAGGAAAAGTATGATTTTTCTCATGCAAAGACACTGTTGCTTTTTTGTAATGCAACATGGTGTCTTCAGTCTACAAAAATGATTGAGGCATTGGTTTCAATGGGTTACCCGCATAAGAAATTGAAATGGTACAGAGGTGGACTTCAGGCATGGCTCAATGTAAATTTGAATACGGTTACAAATGAAAAATAAATATAGCTTTTAGCTCGTTCCAATCCTTTCTCGTGGGGGGGAATACATATTCCAATATAAACAATAAAATAAGTTTACAATCTCATCAAACTTCTGATATGCATTTCCACGCACAAGCGATGGGAACGAGAAAAACAAGAGCACTATTTAGCAGCCTCAATAAACCCAAACACCGCCTCAAAAACCTCCTCACTTTTCTCATCTGCCAAGATACTATGTCTTTCACGAGGTAAGAGCAGTAACTTCTTCTCTTCTGAACGTACACCATCATAAATGAGCCTTGCACTCTCACGTTTTACTACAGGGTCATTGTCTCCTTGTATGATGAGTATGGGGGCAGTCACCTTACTGAGAGACTTTGTGACTTTCGACATGACCTTTTCCAATTGCGACACAGACGCTAAGGGGTGTTTGTGGTAGTTCACCAAAGGCTGTTCTGTTTTTGAGTTGTCTATCCACTCCATGATTCCTTTGGCATGAAGGTGTGCTACCATCTCGTTGAAAAAATGTAGTGTCGGTACGACATAACTTACACGTAGGTCTTGTAGTTTAAGCGCAGCATTGATGGAGATGACGCCATCTACCTTGTACTGTGCAGCATGTATGAGTGCTATGAGCCCTCCTGTAGAAAAACCACCTATGTAAACTTTGGAGCAGACCTGACGCATGGCAGTAAAGGCACGTTCAAAGTCTGTCTCCCAGTCTTTGGCTGTCACATCTAGCAGTGCTTTAGGGTCAGTGGCATGTCCACGTAGTCTTGGTACATACACATTGATACCTCTCTCAAACAGATACGCTGCGAGTGTGGCTATCTCTCTAGGTGCTGCCATGTACCCGTGTGAAAATACCACTCCCACATCAAACTTTTCATCAAAGAGGATGATAGGTGCACCTTTGTTATTTCTGTGTGGTTTTTTACCCACATACTGTTGATACTCACGTTCAAAGTAGTTCCAAGAACGTTTTGAGATGTGTCTAAAGTTGTCCAGTTTAAGTTCTGCCTCTGTGTATTTACTGTTCTCTTCTGCCATTTTGACAATGTTTTTTTGCCATTTAATTTCATTGAGTATGACCTGTAGGGTGTTTTTTACCCGTACCTTATGGAAAGGGTACTCTTTTTCAAGCAGACTTCTATCGAACAGATACTCTCCGTCACTGTCTTGGTAGAGTATCTTTTGTTTTACTGCCACTTCTATGACAGAGGCAAACGGTGCATAATTCTCATCGAGTATAAGTTTAAAGACTTCACGTTGAAGTTCACTATGCAGATTATGGTCTGGTAATTCACGCAGAGAACGCGCATTTTTATAGATGAGTGTACGCAGATAGGTTGGGCAGACCTTTACAGTAGGCATCGTCACCAATGACAAGATAAACATATGGTCAAAATGTATCTGCATCTGCGAGTAAACGCGTTGCATCATGTCATTGGTCAATGCTTTACGTTTGGCATCTATGAAGGCATTGACTTTTGTTTCATCGTAGATATCTTCTTCATTCTCCAAGAGTTCATCCATATAGTTATCTAAAGCTATAGGTTTACCAAAGCGTATGTTCATATGTGCATTCATAAGGAGATTTACTTCTATCTCAAGCTCTTCAAAGAGCCGTTTGTTACGTTGGTTTATCTTCGTATCCATCCAGTTCAACAAACGGTTACGTCCTGGACGTATAGGGTAGTAGGTAATGGAGACAGGTACGACTTTAATACGTAAAGATTTATCTATCTTCGTACTGTCTATATCCATCTTTCCACAAAAGTGTTTCAGAGTTTCATTATGATTTCGTCTGGCTCTTTCTTGCAGAATCCTAGCCTTGAGTGCCATCACCGCGGCACCAGTATGTACAGGCCCTTCATACTCAGGTGAATGGGTACAAAACTCTCCTTTATTAAAGGTAATCTTCTTGTTCTTTACCATATACCCTTCCGGATAGATAACCCAATCTGCACTCCCTGATAGCAAATCCTCGACGATGATGCAATCTCTATTCTTGGTCTTATTTGAGATAGTCCCTACCCATAACATAAACTTACCCAATGCACCCACAAATACAGAATCGTCTGCCAAAGAACGTGAGGGTCTGTCATACTTTTCATACAGCATATGTGGTACGACAAAGGTTTCAAAACGGGTAAAGTGGTTTGTCACAAAAAGAACAGGAGACTCAGGCAAAGCTTCACCACTTACCGTTATATTGGCTCCAGAAAACTTACGTATGAGTCCTATGGCTAA
>JALXBG010000119.1 GCA_026991605.1 Sulfurovum sp. | reverse complement strand
TCAAACTGAGCTTTACTCAAGTGTTTGGTTACTCCATTTGCAAAGATATCTAACCAATGGGATATATCATCCATAGGTGTAGGTCTGGGGATAATTTCCATATACTCCACACTAAACCCTTCAGCTTCCAAAAGCCTTGTGTACTCTCTCACACTAGGAAAATACCAAGGGTTATCAAACACACCAAACTCTGGATGCTTTGTAAACACTTCTTCCATAGCAGATACCAAATGATAGGCATTGCCTTCACCTCCAAATTCACACACAAAACGCCCACCACTTTTAAGTGATTTGGCTATGTTTTGCACAGCACCTCTTGCATCTTTTACCCAATGCAACATCGCATTGGAGAAGACAGCATCAAACACTTCTTCATAAGGTAAATCTGTCACAGACCCAACATAGGCTTCTATACCTTTATCTCGGCACTGTTCTATCATCTCAGCACTCATATCTATTCCTACTACCTTAGCACCACGACATTCTATTTCCACAGCCAAAGTCCCCTCACCGCAACCTACATCTAAGATTTTCTCTCCTTTTTTAGGGTTAAGTAACTCTACTACTGGCAATGCTAACTCTGAGACAAAAGCAGTGTGTTTATTGTAGTTATTTGGGTTCCATTTATTTCTTTCAGTTGGTTTTATCTTAGTTGCTATCATCACTCCACTTGCCCATGCCAACTCTACAACATGAAAATCATCTCTACCATGTAAATATTTTACTAATGCTTCTACATTTACATCATGACCCTCAGGCCAATTGTCTTGAGGTAACATATCGTCTATCACATACATACCCCCTACTTTTAAAAGTGCTAAAGCCTCTTCTAAATAGTGATATTTCCCAGGCCATGTATCGGCAAAGATTAAGTCTATAGAGTTCTCTTCACTCTCATCTATCACTGATTCACCACTACCACATACAAATGTAATTCTTTCATCATCTCCCAAGTACTCTTTGGCTACAGCCATCACTTCTGCATCGTTATCTACAGAAATCAAGCGACTCTGTATATCCATCCCCTCAGCCATCCATGCAGTGGAGAACCCACACCCCGTACCTAACTCCAACAATTTACCAGAAGGCTTACTAGCACAAAGTGTCGCCAACAATGCCCCAACTTGATTGTCTGATATCTGTTCAAAACCTATAGCTTTACTTTTTGTTTCTATGTCTTTTATGATTTGTTTTATATTTCTCATAATTTTTCTTTCTTATTCATAAATAATTTTGTTGTGATGCATTCCACACCAATATTGGCAATATCCACAATGTTTGCTGTGGCTATTTCTTCTGTTTGGGCCTCTGTCGCATCGGTAATCAATGTCACCTCATAGCCCAAAGCCACCCCATCAAAAATAGTCGCACGGATACAATTTGGGTACTGTATACCACAAACAACAATTTTTTCTATATCTAACCGTCTTAAAATAAAATCTAATTCTGTTTGCATAAAACCACTAAAACGATTTTTAACTATTTTGTACTCTCCCTCTATGGGTGTCAATGCATCAATAATTTCACATCCCTTAGTATGAGGAACACAATACTTCTGCTGTGTTAAAAAATCATCTAATCTCGTTTTTTCTATGTCACTTCCATCTTCTCTATATTCTCTATAAACATGGAATATAGGTAAGTTTTTTGACCTAAAGAATGTAAGTACCTTTTGAATATTTGGTACAATAGCTTCTGCTCCTACTATACATTGTGGAGCATTTTGTAAAACAAAATCGTTTTGCATATCAATTATAATTAATGCTGTTTTTTTCATTATTTCTCTTTATTATGTAGGGTACTGTCCCACGACAACACCAATAATCCAATATGCAAATATATTTTGTATCCAAAGTAAATGGTGTTGTAAGGGTACAACACCCTACAAAATATCGCATACACAGCCAATCTTAGCTGGTCATCCAATCAAGGAATCTATAAAATTATGTAAGTTGCTTAGAGGCTAAGCAGAGAAAAAGGCAGAAGGAGAGCAGAAAATCTTTGAGTGATTTGTGTAGTATATGAAAATGTTTTCATGATGCCCTCCTTTTATTTTGTTAGTGAAAGTGTAGTAGTTTTTTAAGTATTTGTCAAATTAATCAAACATATTACTATACATGCCCTCCGCCCAACCATAGGCAACGCGGGCTTTACCTAAACCATTGGTTTTCCATGCTTCATCGGTTATATTGTCTTTAAAGAGCATACCACCCTTCTTATCATAGGCATATTCGGTATAGAGTGAGATACATTTTTCAGGTTTTGTTCTAAGAATAGAAAAACAGGTAGTCACAGGTGATTGCCAAACTGGTGTTCTTCCTGCAATCTCATCAGCAATCATTTTAGAAAGGTTCAATCCTTCTGAATATGCCGTATTACCTGATTTTGAAAAGCCCATTGGACGAACATCACCACAAGCATAAATATTATCACTTCCTTTAAATTTGTAGGTGTATTGGTTGATATCTGCTTCGACTCTATTGTATGGAGTCTGGCGTGTCATACCAAGTTTTTCTAACAAATAAGGTGCTTTGACATTCGGATAAAAGCTAGCATCATCAAAGGCTATATCGTCAAAACCTGTGGTAATTATTCTTTTGTCCAAATCAATGGACTCGATCTCAACAGAAGATTGATACTCTATACGGTCTTTATAAAGCTCTTTAAATGCCGAATGAAATCCGTCCGGTTTGATTTTGATATCATTATTGGCATCCAAAAGGATCACTTTTCCTTTGATGTTATGTTTGTCAAAATAGTCTGCAATAAGACAGGCACGTTCATAGGGTGCTGCCAAACATCTGTAATTGCCAGCAGGCACGGTCAAAACAAAATTGCCACCTTTAAAATGATGTATTTTTTCTTTGAGGGTAATATGCTCAGAACCAGGTATGAATGCAGCAGGATATTGGGTTTTAAATCTTTGCTCCAATACTTTATCACCATGAGTCCAATCCTCATAATCATAGTCAATTCCTACAGCAAATACAAGATAATCATACCCCACATCCCCCATACTTGTTTTGAGTATGTTATGTTTTTTATCTACATCTATCACTTCAGCATGTAGATATGTATAGTTATTATTGTTAGCCGCATCCAAATAACTGTGTGTTAAAAATTCCAAATCTACCAAATCTACCAACCATTCATTGCTCATAGGACAAGAGACAAAATGATCACGTCTTTCTATCATAGTCACTTCAGCATGAGGCACACGCTGTTTCACGTTTTTAGCAAATGCCAATCCAGCCCAACCACCGCCTACAACTACGATACGTGGATTTTCAATTTTCTTTTGACTAGTAATATTATGTTTTGTTTTCTTTACTTTTTTATCTTCACTTGCATTGACTATCCCCGTAGATAACAACAGTGCACTTGTTCCATATTTTAATACATCTCTTCTATTCACTTAGATATCTCCTAATTATAATAAAATTAAGATGAAGTTATATCATATTTTGATTAATGGAGGCTCATCCAATCAAGAAATTTAAAGAAATTTTCTACCCTCACAACCCTAATTGCTTCTGAAATACAAATAAATCATAATAGTCTTTTTGAGCAATAATTTTACCCTTGTCGTCAATGGTTGTAGTACTAATACCTTTGATACTGAATTTTTTATTTTTAATCTTTTTTTCTCCCCACAACCCAGTAAACGTACCACCATATGTCCACTCATATGTAATGGTATTGGCACTCACAAATACATCACCTGTTTTTATCCAAAACATATCAGGTACATATGACATGAAAGCATCGGTAATGGCTTTTGTTACCTCTTTTTTACCCTTCGTTGTTGTGTTTGAGGGTAAATCATACCAAACAACTTGTGGGCTGTAGTAGCTATCTATTTTTGTAATATTATGTTCTGCCCATGCATTCATGTAGCTGTTTAATACCTCTTCTACTTTAGACTCATTTGCTTGAGATAAACCCAATAGACCAAACATTAAGAGTAATATAATTCGTTTCATTTTTGTTCCTTAAATTTTAGATGCCTCATTATGGCAAAAAACAAAAAATAGAACTACTTATAAAACGTCAAAAATAGTTCTTTTAGGTCATATAGCATTTTTTTGCATACTTTTTGGCGTGTAACCATAGACAGACTTATAAGCTTTTATGAAATTTGAAACATTTAAATAACCTACATCAAAAGCACTTTGAGTCACAGAGTTTCCTTCTTTTAAAAGTTTTAATGCCTTATGCATTTTTTTCTCTATGAGCCATGATTTTGGTGTAGTATGATATTTTTGTTTAAACTTTCTGTTAAACGTTGAAAGACTAACTCCTGAAAGTGAAGCATAATCACTCACTGTCAAATTTTTATCTAAATGTTCAAGCATAAGTGTCGTAATATCTCGTTTTTGTTTA
>JALXBG010000118.1 GCA_026991605.1 Sulfurovum sp. | reverse complement strand
AACGTGAGAAGAATTCTACTCCTAGCCAGCTTAAACAATGTTGAGTAAGGCTTTAATTTGTAATTTAATGTCAATTTGAAAGATTTTCATAGCTGACTTATTTTAATTTGTTATAATATCTTCATTATTTAATATTAACTAGGATTGAGATTGAAGATTACGATTATTATCACTGCAATACTTTTTTTATATGGAGCCTTTTCTACACTGTTTCATGACACTGCACTTTCAGGTAACATAGGAAAGATTGTAGGAGAGACAAATATACATCTCTTTGGATATTTGGCCTATGTAAATATTTTTATACTCTTTTATCCTCTTTACAAACTCTACAGTGATGCGCGTGTAAGAAAAGAACTTGATTTTTATTTGGGATGGGTACTCTTTTTTATTGCTATTGTCATTTTAGAAGCTTTGGTACTAGACTTGAAAAATGCAGGATACTTAGGTACGCAAGTGGTTGGATTTTTACAGCCATTCATTGGTAAAGCAGGGCTTTGGTTCTTCTGGTTGATGATTGTTTCTCTCTCTTTTGTCTTTATACTGGATGATGATTTCTCTTTTACAGGTATTGTTCCCAATAAACCCAAAACTTCATTCTCTTTTGGCTGGGTAGCTACAATGGCTTCTACACTCTCTAGTATGTTCAAAAAGATATTTACCAACCCTTTTGCTTCCCCTGCATTAGAGGATGAAATGATGCCGATTTTGGAAGTTGAAGAAGTAAAACCTAAACGAAAAGTAGCAGCAAAACGTAAAACCCCGGTAAAAAAGAAACTTCCTAATCCAGAAGTGACTGCAGTAAGTTTAGATGAAATAGAGGATACTGTAGTCAACGAGATTTTAGAACTTGAACACGATATGGAAGCAGAATTGCACACAAGAGGATCTAAGAGTGTAACTACAAGTAATTCCAATGTTGAAATTGTGGAAGAACTTGAAGAGAATTCAAAGCTTATGGAACAGATAGACAAGGGTGTAGTAGCTAAACCAAAAAACTTTAAACTCCCTAAACTTGACTTTTTGCAAAAAGCACCTAAAACTACTAAAAAAGTGAATGAAGCAGAAATAGATAAAAAGATAGAAGATCTTCTCTCAAAACTGGCACAGTTTAGAGTGGATGGTGATGTCATCCGTACCTATTCTGGCCCTTTGGTTACAACCTTTGAGTTTAAACCTGCACCAAATGTAAAAGTCTCTAAAATATTGGGACTTCAAGATGACCTTGCTATGGCACTCAGCGCTGAGACTATACGTATTCAAGCACCTATCCCAGGGCGTGATGTTGTAGGTATTGAGATACCAAATGAGAGTATAGATACTATCTATTTACGTGAGATACTTGAGAGTGACATTTTTAAAGAGTCAAGTTCTCCACTGACTGTGGCACTGGGTAAAGACATCGTTGGTAAACCGTTTATTACAGATATTAAAAAACTACCTCACTTACTTATAGCAGGTACCACGGGGTCTGGTAAATCTGTGGGTATTAACGCGATGATACTCTCTCTACTCTATCGTAATGACCCAGATCAGTTAAAGCTCATGCTTATCGATCCTAAAATGCTTGAGTTTGCAGCTTATGAAGATATTCCTCATCTCATCACGCCTGTCATTACTGAACCAGCCAAAGCCATTGCAGCACTAGCAAATATGGTAGCTGAAATGGAACGTCGTTATAAGCTTATGGCTGAGGCACGTACGAAAAATATAGAAAACTATAATGAAAAAGTAAAGAAAACAGGTGCTGAAGCATTTCCATTTATTGTTGTGGTTATCGATGAACTTGCAGACTTGATGATGAGTGGGGGTAAAGAGGTAGAACACTCCATAGCGCGACTTGCCCAGAAATCACGTGCCTGTGGTATCCACCTTATAGTTGCAACGCAAAGACCATCGGTAGATGTTGTCACTGGTATGATAAAAGCAAATCTCCCTTCACGACTAAGCTACCGTGTGGGGTCACGTATTGACTCTAAAGTCATCTTGGATGCTATGGGTGCAGACAGCTTGCTTGGACGTGGTGATGGGCTCTTTACCCCTCCAGGCTCTACAGGACTTGTGCGTATCCATGCCCCATGGAATACAGAAGAAGAGATAGATAAAATTGTTGAATATATCAAAGCACAGAGAGTGCCAGAATATGATGAGAGTTATCTTGTAAGCGGTGGTGCTGCGGCTGCCTCAAATGGGGGAGATGCTGAAATTGTACTCGATCCTCTCTACGAAGAGGCAAAACAGGTGGTACTTACAGATAATAAAACATCTATATCTTACTTGCAACGAAAGTTACAGATAGGCTATAACCGTTCAGCAAATATTATAGAGCAGCTTGAAGCCAAAGGGGTACTTTCTGCACCCAACACAAAAGGAAATAGAGAGATATTGTAACTATCCGATACATAAAAAAACTCTCTCTTATCCCTTCCCCTTATAGCAACTACATCAAACCAATTTTTTGCTAATATCATCATACAAATATTACACAGGAGACCATCATGGCCTTATTAGAAGAATATAGAGCTCACACAGCTGAGCGTGCAGAGTTAGGTGTACCACCACTTGCACTCACAGCTGATCAAGTGGCAGAATTAGTAGAATTATTAAAAGCAAGCCCAATAGTAGATGAAGACTATGTAATGGAGCTTTTTACACAACATGTTCCTGCCGGTGTAGATGATGCAGCCTATGTTAAAGCAGCATTTTTAAATGACATTGTTCAAGGTAAGGCATCTTGTGATGCTATAGATGCAAAAAAAGCAACAGAAATCTTAGGAACCATGCTTGGTGGATTTAATGTAGCACCACTTGTAGATGCATTAAAATCAGACAATAAAGAAGTGGCACAAACAGCAGCAGATGAACTCAAAAATACACTGCTTGTATATAATTCATTTAATGATGTTAAAGCACTTATGGATGAAGGTAATGCCTTGGCTAAAGAAGTTGTTGAATCATGGGCAAACGCTGAGTGGTTCTACAACAAACCAGAAATGCCTAAAGAGATGACTGTTACAGTATATAAAGTCCCTGGTGAGACAAACACAGATGATTTGTCCCCAGCTTCTGAAGCATTTACAAGAGCAGATATTCCACTTCACGCAAACTCTTTCTTGGTCAATAGAATGGATAAGCCTTTAGAAACTATGGCTGAACTTAAGAAAAAAGGACATCCTCTAGCATATGTAGGAGATGTTGTAGGAACTGGTTCTTCTAGAAAGTCAGGTATCAACTCTGTACAATGGCATATGGGTCAAGATATCCCATTTATCCCTGGTAAAAGAACAGGTGGTATTGTGATTGGTGATATTATTGCGCCTATTTTCTTTAACACTGCAGAAGACTCTGGATGTCTTCCTATTCAAGCGCCTGTAGCAAAGCTTGAGACTGGTGATGTGATTACAATTAAATCTTTTGATGGTGTGATTGAAAAAGATGGTAAAGTTGTATCTGAGTTTACTATTGAACCAAATACACTTCCTGATGAGATGAGAGCTGGGGGTCGTGTACCACTTATTATTGGTAAAGGCTTGACTGCTAAAGCTAGAGAAGCACTTGGAATGGATGCAGGAAATATCTTTATGACACCTAGTATTCCAGAAGACAACGGTAAAGGCTTTACACTTGCACAAAAAATGGTAGGTAAAGCATGTGGAATTGAAGGTGTAAAACCAGGTGTTTACTGTGAGCCTGCATGTGCAACTATAGGTTCACAAGATACAACAGGACCGATGACAAGAGATGAGATTAAAGACCTTGCAGCACTTAACTTTGGTGCAGATTTTGTACTTCAGTCTTTCTGTCATACTGCTGCATATCCAAAACCAGCAGATATTGATTTACAGCATACACTTCCAAAATTTTGGACAGAGAGAAAAGGATTTATCCTTAGACCAGGTGATGGTGTTATTCACTCATGGTTGAACCGTATGTGTCTTCCTGATACTGTGGGTACAGGTGGAGATTCACATACTAGATTCCCTATTGGTATTTCATTCCCAGCGGGTTCTGGTCTTGTTGCATTCGCAGCTGTTACAGGTATGATGCCACTAACTATGCCAGAGTCTGTTCTTGTAAGATTTAAAGGTGAAATGCAACCAGGTATTACACTACGTGATATGGTAAATGCTATTCCTCACCAAGCGATTAAAGATGGTCTTTTGACTGTGGCTAAAGCTGGTAAGAAAAACATCTTCTCAGGTCGTGTACTTGAGATTGAAGGTCTTGAAGATCTTAAATGTGAGCAGGCATTTGAACTTTCTGATGCATCTGCTGAGCGTTCGGCAGCTGCGTGTACAGTGAAGCTTAACAAAGAGCCTATCATTGAATACCTAGAGTCTAATATTGTACTCATCGAAGAACTTATCGCTCAAGGGTATGAAGACAAAGCTACACTTCAAAGACGTGCAGACAAAATGAAAGCATGGATTGCTAATCCTGAGCTTCTTGAAGCAGATAAAGATGCTGAGTATGCAGCGGTAATCGAAATTGATATGAATGAGATTAAAGAGCCAATCTTAGCATGTCCAAATGATCCAGATGATGTGAAAACATTGACTGAAATCCACGAATCTGGTATGAGAACAGAGATTGATGAAGTATTTGTTGGCTCTTGTATGACAAACATCGGTCTTTTCCGTGCATTGGGTGAAGTACTTAGAGGTGAGGGACCAGTACCTGCTAAACTATGGGTATGTCCTCCAACTAAAATGGATGAGAAAACACTTCAAGAAGAGGGTTACTACTCTGTATTTGGAATGGCAGGAGCTAGAACAGAGATTCCTGGATGTTCACTCTGTATGGGTAATCAAGCATCTGTGGGTCAAGGTGCATGGGTATTCTCAACAAGTACCAGAAACTTTGACAACAGACTTGGAAAAGATTCACAAGTGTATCTTGGCTCCTCTGAGCTTGCTGGTGTGGTTGCTCTTAAAGGGAGACTTCCAACTGCAGCTGAGTATATGGAAATTGTTCCAAACAAAATTAAGCCAGAGATGAGTGATGATGTCTATAGATACCTAAACTTCAACAAAGTCTCTAAAGATGAGCTTGAAGCGATGGTTGAATAGACTATTTTTTCTAACATGATTACTGACTTTTTTAAGTCGGTAGTCAGTACTATTACTTCTACTTTTTTCACATATAACTCATATTTATTTTAAGTCTCTTTTACTATAATGTTATCAAAGGATTTCACTATGAAACATATATCTTTCATCGTCATTATTAGTACTTTTTCACTGGCTGGATTTTTTAATGAACAAGGCGCAAAGGAAAAAGCAGAATATATAGAAAATGATAGATTATGTAAAATATTTACTAAAAAGGTGGCTGATTACAAAAAACATCTACGTAAAGATGTCCTTGCAGCAGCCTCTTTAGCTTCATATGAATACCGTGCTAAACTCTTTTGTAACAAAGCTCAGGAGCTTAACCCCGCCAGAGAAGAAAAGAAAAATATCTCTGAAGACGAGAACCAAAGCAGTACCAGTACAGATACCAACGGTACTAAATAAGTGCAAAAATTTCTTTAAATTTTTCAGGAATCCTTGAAGGTTTTCCATCCTCTATATAGACTAGTACAATTTCCATGCCAAAGATCAGTTTTTTCTCTTTAAATATCTTTTGAAGCAGTGTAATTGAAGAATTTTTAGTAGAGAGAATCTCTGTAGTTACTTGCAGCATATCGCCAAGTGTCGCTGTAGCAAGATAATCCGCTTTGAGTGTTCGCACCACGAAGCCGCTTGAATCCCCCTCTCTAGGCATAACCCCATGAGCGAAAAAATGCTCAGAACGCGCCCGCTCGCAATACTTTATATAGTTGGAATGATAAACAATACCACCCAAATCTGTATCCTCATAATAGACCCTTATTTTCATTACTTATCTCCTATTTTTTTCAAAAGATATGATTTTAAATCTTTATAATTAACTAGATTCATAGTAGGTTTCTCAATACCCTCAATATCAAAAGGATCTTCTTCTTTTGCTTCGATCAACTGTAGAATATGCTTAGGCAGATAGGTAATCCGATAATGCATAATCATATCGATAAAATCTTTACCTGTATATCCACACTCTTTCATGAGATATACCATATCATAAAGATCTCTAATTTTGTTCCTATCAAGTAGTAGCAGAGATTTGAGTTTGAAGATACTATCAATGGAGGCTATACTCAGATGCTTTAGAGTATGTTTATTGTCCTCTTTGAGAATGTCACTCTCATAGATATTGCTAGAGGGGTTAATGACAAAATCGACCTTTACACCATCAATGATATAACGCTTCATGACTTCAGTAATATCTCCACCCTCATTAATAGCAGTATCAATAATACCTTGTTCAAATTTCAGAGCTATAACTTCATTAAAGTTCTCCAAGAAATCAAGCTCTGGTAATTTCTCTGAAAAAGGAAAACAGATGTCAAGGTCAAAACTCTCACGGTGTGAGAGATGGTAGGCTAGAGCAGTACCGCCTATAAGTATGGCTTTGTGTTCAGAGAAGAAAGAAAGCTTTTTAAATTTGTTTAGGAGTGATTGAGTTTGCTGATTAATCATGTATGCGCCAATGGGGTATCAATATGCGTCATTACACTATGGATAAGTTTATCTGAAAGCTTATCTCTATATTTCATAAGGGCAACGAGTAAAGTTTCTTCTCCAAAAAATTCGATAAATTTATGAATTATAAAATCATTATATGATCTTTTAAGTGTTGAGATTATAAATATATCATTTGGGACAGTTTTAGTAAGATTATTATTCCAAAATATAGCTCTTGGCATCCCTGCATCTATAAGTTGCTTTGCTGTAACTGTTTTAGGAGAAGGTACACTTTTTAGAAGCACCATGGCATAGGCAGGTACTTTACCAGATTTTTTCCATCCTGCAACAGTATAGTAGGGTATTTGTGCATATTGTGAAAAGGTCTTTTTATTGATACCTTTGGCATTTAGCATTGCTTCAAAGATGCTATGATCAACTTTCATATACTCTCCTCAATATTAATAGTTGTCATTTTAACCAATTTTTAGTTAATTGTCAAAATGACAACTATTACTTCAAGCCTATCATACTCATAAATCTACCACTGCATCCTTGTTCTTTTCTGTATGAAAAGTAATGTTCTACATTGCATGCTGTACAGACATGAGACATTTCTATATGTTCTTCTTTGAGTCCTGCGTTAAGTAGTTGTTGTTTATTTATGTAAGGTAAGTCTAGCATATATTTTTTTTCTTTTTTGTGTTTGCAGGCATGGGGTATGTCGAAAAAATGTTTGGCAACTTCTTCTCCTACTTCATAACAGCACACTCCTATGGACGGTGCTATGCCAGCCTTAATGTCTGTGGGGTTAGAACTAAAGGTCTGTACCATCTTTTTTACAGTTTTTTTGGCTATCTGTGCTTTACTGCCTTTCCAGCCTGCGTGTACAGCGGCTACTACATTGTGTACCGGATCATAGAGGAGTATTGGTACACAGTCTGCTGTGAGAATGGTGAGGACTACATGGGGAACATTGGTAATGAGCGCATCGCAGTCCTCTATGGCATCTGAGCTTCTCTCCCAACCATGGGTGAGAGCTTTGTCTATGATTTTGATGTGGTCACTGTGGGTTTGGTGGGCTACTGTAAACTGTAAAGGGGAGCTACTTTCTAGTTGTTTTGCTAAAGTTTTTCGGTTAGCTATGATACTTTTTGCATCTTCACCCGTATGGAGTGCAAGGCTGAAAGCATAGGGTTTTTTTTGATGTTTTGTACTTACAGCATGCAAGAGTGAATCGTACTTCTTAAAATGTGTAAATCCATAAAATGAAAGCATGATACTCCTTAGTCTCATTACGATATAATACCCAAATTTCGAAATAGAAATTCATGACCTTGCATCATCATCGCATTCGTGGACTTTACATAAAATCATCGCCGAACCTACGGGTGCGACTCAAATTTTATGCAAAACCCACAAATACGAGCATAAAGCAAATTCAAAGAATTCTATTTCGAGATTTGGGTAATACCAAAAATTGAGGAAGATGTATGTATTCGTGGTTTGATTTTGATAAACGTATTTTTAAACACTTTTCATACATTCTCATGTTACAAGTGGTGCCCCTTTTTGTAATATCCTCTTATTTAGTCAAGGAGATTAGTCCACATCTCTTTCAAAAACAGATGGTCTACTATTTTATAGCTTCTGTTGCTTTTTCTGTTTCTGCTTTTATTCCATGGAGACAGATTATCTGGTGGTTTGTCCCCCTTTTCTATATTGGTAACTTGGTACTCCTTCTTGCCGTTGAATTGATAGGTAAATCCATTCTCGGCGCACAAAGATGGATAGAAATACCAGGACTGGGTGTTACGTTGCAACCCTCAGAGTTTATTAAGGTCTCGGTTATTATGATGCTTGGCTACCTTATTGGGCGTAACCCTCCACCAGAAAAAGGGTATGGGCTTTTTCAGTTTATCAAACTTTCTATTGTTATCATCGTACCTTTTCTTCTTATTGCCAAAGAACCTGACTTGGGTACGGCACTGGTGCTTCTCATTACGGGGTACGGGATATTGTTTGTCGTTGGCATCAACTGGAAAATATGGATGACGATAGCCATTGTTTTAGGTTTCTCTGCACCCCTGCTCTACGGGCAACTCAAACCCTATCAGAAAAAACGTGTCACGGACTTTATAGGGAAACCAAGCTACCATGTAAAGCAGGCACTCATAGCCATAGGTTCTGGCGGTTTGGAAGGTAAAACAAAAGAAGACTCTACTCAGACGCAGCTAAAGTTTTTGCCTGTCTCTTCTACAGACTTTATCTTTGCCTACCTGGGAGAGAGATTAGGGTTTAAGGGGATGATGGTAGTCATAGGACTCTACATTCTACTCATTTTTAACCTCCTCTATATCTCTGCCAAATATGCCAATGACTATCTCATTAAAGCTTTTGCTTCAGGCTTGGCATTTCTCATTTTTGTTTACATGGGAGTCAATATTTATATGGTGATAGGACTAGCCCCTGTTGTGGGACTTCCGCTGCCTCTGTTTAGCCATGGGGGGACATCATTTATTATATTTGCAGTTATTTTTGGAATTTTGCAAAATCTTATTGCTTTTAAAGATTACAGTCGCTATAATTCTGACTCAAAAGTAACGATGCAAACAAAAGATTTTCATTAATACTTTAGATTCTAATCAGGGCTCTTAGCTCAGCTGGTTAGAGCACTCGGCTCATAACCGAGTGGTCCGGGGTTCGAGTCCCCGAGAGCCCACCACTTAATCATAAAATACAATCCACTAAAATTAAATCCCTTATTCGTACAGTTTGACTTCCCCTTCGACTTTGCTCAGGGCAAGCCTGATGCTTATGGTGATCCTTATAGAAGCTCTGATGGTAAGATGGTGTATAGTGAGGAGTTGAAGAGGGAGATTCCTGAGGGTTGGGAGGTTAAAAGTTTAGGAGAGTTTGGTGAATTTAAAAATGGTGTCAATTATGACCCTTCTACTCCAGGAATTATTCCTTGTCCAATTATTAATGTTAGAAATATTAGTGCTTCTTCTTTCTTTATTGAATCAAATAATTTAGATGTTATATATTTGGATAAAAAAGATGTAGAAAAATATGCTATAAAAGAGAATGATATTATTATTGCTAGAAGTGGAATCTCTGGAGCTACAAGATTAATGAATAATTATAAAGAAAATACACTTTTTTGTGGATTTACAATTAGGTATCAATTAAGAGATTATCAATTAAAAAATAAAGTATTTTTTTATTTAAAATCAATTGAAAAAATGATAAGTAGTGGTTAAGGAGGCACAATTTTAAAGAATGTTAATCAAGATACACTTAAAGGTTTGAAAAGTAGTTATCCAATAGAGGATGAGCTAATTCAAAATTTTAATAAAATAATTGAACCTACTTTTGATAAAATTAATTTACTTCAAGAGCAAAACCAAAAACTAACCCAACTAAGAGACTGGCTTCTCCCTATACTGATGAATGGGCAGGTGACAGTAGCCGATGCCAAAGAGCAGATAGACGAGCTGATGGTCGCAGAGCCTGGTGTGGGGTATGAGGAGTAGGGGCAGACCCATGTATCTGCCCATCAATATGGATTATAATGAGAGGTTGTATTATAAAAGTCTTGGTTAAATCAGCATACTTTTTAACCTGCACTTAGATATAATTATTCAAACTAGAATCAGGGTGAGGGATACGATATGATGGGTAAGACATATAAAATAGCCATAGCAGGCACAGGCTACGTAGGCTTGTCTAATGGATTACTTTTGGCACAGAACAATGAAGTAGTTGCATTGGATATCATCCCCGAAAAAGTTGAGATGCTCAATAAGAAACAGTCTCCCATAGAAGACAAAGAGATAGAAGAGTATCTTCTTAAAGATTCACTTAACTTTAGAGCAACATTGGACAAGGAAGAAGCCTACGCCAACGCTGACTTTATTATCATCTCTACACCGACAGACTATGACCCTGAAACCAACTACTTTAACACCAAGTCTATAGAGTATGTTATATCAGATGTATTGGAAATTAATCCTTCTGCCACTATGGTCATCAAATCTACCGTGCCTGTAGGGTATACTAAGTCTGTAAGAAAAAGGTTTGATACAGAAAATATCATCTTCTCTCCAGAGTTTCTCCGTGAAGGTAAAGCTTTGTATGACAACCTTTATCCCTCACGTATCATTGTAGGTGAAAAATCTGAAAGAGCAGAAACCTTTGGCAAACTATTGGCAGAAGGTGCTATGAAAGAAGATATCCCCATGCTCTTTACAAACTCTACTGAAGCAGAAGCAGTCAAACTTTTTTCTAACACCTACTTGGCTATGCGTGTGGCTTACTTTAATGAGCTGGACTCTTATGCACAAGCACATAACTTGGACAGCAGACAGATTATCGAAGGTGTAGGGTTAGATCCGCGTATAGGTTCACACTACAACAACCCAAGCTTTGGGTATGGTGGCTACTGTCTCCCTAAAGATACCAAACAACTCCTTGCCAACTATAAAGATGTCCCTTCCAATATGATAGAAGCCATAGTTAATGCAAATAGTACAAGAAAAGACTTCATTGCAGACTCTATACTTGCTAGAAATCCTAAAATAGTAGGTATCTATAGACTTGTTATGAAATCTGGTTCAGACAACTTTAGAAGCTCTGCTATACAGGGTATTATGAAACGTATTAAGGCTAAAGGTGTAGAAGTAGTCATCTATGAACCTGTGTTTGAAGAAGATGAGTTTTTCCACTCTCGTGTTATTAAAGACCTAGATGCCTTTAAAGAGATGTCAGACGTCATCATTGCCAACCGTATGTCTGAGGACTTGCGTAATGTGGAAGAGAAGATTTACACGCGTGATATCTTTGGTGGAGACAGTTGAGGGCAAACTAGAAGAGGATAAGCTCTTCTATGCTTCGCTTGGAAGATAATAGCTCATCGTGCTACGACCAAACTTCTTACGTTTACTTTGGGTAAAATTGCCTATGCTTTTTGGCATGTCAAGGTTGGACATATGTTCGACTATGACCATTTCTGCCACCTCTTTTTCTATGCTTTCTATGAGTGTGATGGTTTTGTCGTAGATGTCATCCATACCATCTCTGGTAGAGAAGGGTGGGTCGAAGTAGAAGTAGGTTTTTTCTGTACTTTTTTTCACCATGTTGTAAACTGTTTCGAATTTCTCAAAACTGTCACCATAAAAAAGATGTGATTTGCTAGGCTCTATCTGCTTGACATTGGCTTCAAGAGATTTGTAGGCAATACGGTTATACTCCATAAAATAGGCTTGTCCTGCACCACGGCTGAGTGCTTCTAGTCCTATGGAGCCAGAACCGGAAAAGACTTCAACAAAGTTTTTGTCTATGATGTCAAATTGTAAAGTATTGAAAAGAGACTCTTTGAGTATGCCTTTGGAACTTCTGGTGGTGAAGATATCGGGGATCTCTATCTTTTTGCCTTTATGTGCACCTGCTGTGATGGTAGTGGTAAATATTTTAATTTTTTCTTTTTTAATTTTTTCTTTTTTAGGGCTTGCCATAGTGTCTCTCCATTTTTAAAACGTCATTTTATCTTAATCTGCGTTAAGTGCCAGTAAGCTTTCCATATTTTCCGAACACAGATGTGGCATAGCAGACTTTACCTCTTCTTCTGCCCAGTCCCACCATTTTAGTGCAAGCAGTTTGGCTATAGTCGTCTCATCAAAACGTTTTCTAATGACTTGTGCAGGGTTACCACCTACCACCGTGTAGGGTGGAACATCTTTGGTGACTACAGCACGCGCAGCTATCACCGCACCTGATCCTATAGTAACCCCGGCCATGAGCATGGCTTCAGAGCCTATCCAGACGTCATGCCCTATGTGTGTATCGCCTGACTTTTTAAAAGTATTTTTGGCATGTTTAAAAATATTGGCTTGGTAGTAAAAGGGAAAGGTACTGACCCACTCCATGCGGTGCCCTTGGTTCCCTGCCATCATAAACACCGCACCCGAACCGATGGAGCAGTATTTACCTATGATGAGTCTGTCTACATCTTTTCTTTTTTTGTCCAAGTAGCGTACACAAGACTCAAAAGAGTGTTTATGATGATACCCAGAGTAGTAGCTAAACGCACCTACAGAGATGTTGGGATGGGTGACTGTGGTTGAGAGAAGTTGTGAAGAGAACTCGTTTTCAAAATAGTTTTCCACGTTAAAACTTCACAATAGTTTTAAGTGTGTTAATGAGTTTTGATTTTTCACGGACATCTCTACGCTCTTTACCCGGCTCAGTCGTGGTAATGATGGTTCGCCCTGTAATGAGCTTGGTTCTGTCTTTTTTGCGTATGCCCCAGTAGGTATGCATAATGACTGGTTCACCTTTAAACTGTCCCAAATAAAGTACGATATGCCCAGGTACATACAAGAGTGAACGGAAAGGTTCTGCATATTTAATGATCTTTTTTTTCTTTTCGGATTTTTCCAATCCTTTGATGTCGATGCTTGTACCATCTTGTGCCTGTTTACTTGAATTACGACGCAAGAAGATACCGAAAGTCCCCAAAAAGTCTCTCGTCGTAGCAGAACAATCTCGACATTCGTAGCTTCCACCCCACCCATAAGGCTCTCCATAGAATTCTTTTGCAACCATGGCAATGTTTTTAGGTGTAAAAAGTAAAGGCTTTTTAGCGATAATGTTGACCTTGGTTGCGATGACTTTTTCCAAGTGTGCATGTCCTTTTTTGTCACGTGAGGCAACAAGGTAATGTTTTTTGTCTTTTGCTATGGGGAAAAGTGCACCAAGTTTTACAAGTGAGACAGATTTTTTGTTGTTGTAGAGTCTAAGGTTATCTTTTATGACCATGGCATAGTTGCCATTTTCAAATTTTTTTATGAAGTGGTTACTGACCAGTGCCAAGTCAGAGGTCTTGACCCAGCCAAAGGAATAAGATGCTTGTACAAATGCCCAGCGTTTGTCTTTTGAGAAATGAGAAATGAGTAGTGGTATATTGATGTGCAGAGATGAGTTTTGGTTGTAGTCAAAAGGAAAACCTTCTCCTGTTTTATTGGGGTCACGGTAAAATGCAGAAGAGGTAGGCAATGCCTTTACATTGGTATGTCTAATGGTAATGGCTCTGTATTTTTTACTGTTAATCTGCTCATATTGTGCATTGTCTATCCACTTATTATACGTCGAAGCACTAATGACAGAACCTTTGGCTCTGTAGATAGGCTTTTTAGTGATAAAACGCACCTCCCAGCCAAAATCTTGTTTGGGAATGTCAAGTGTGGACATATGCCATGGTTTAAAATACTTTTTATTAAAGTCTTTATCTAGTTCTTGCTGTTTTTTATGTGAAATTGGTTTGATTTGTGAAGCATAGTATGCAGGGTTTTGAGGAATGTTTGTCATGTCTGCCACACTGTGTTTGGGCATATGGTCTATCTTACTTGGGGTACGCTTACTGACTTTGAGAATGTAGGTAGCATTAAGTGAATGAAAACAAAAAAGCAAAAGAAAGGAAAAGAGAAGTTTTTTAGTCATAGAATAATTCTTTAAAATAATATTTGTCAAATAATAAACTACTTTAGTTAATGATTGGTGTATTGGAAGGTATTTTGAAGTATATTGCCCCTTAAAAGGGGAAAGAGAGAGGGACAATATAGATATATTATGTCATAAAAGTGTTAAGTGAGTGTTAATTTTACGAAGAGCCTTAATTTTTTGTGTCTAATTTAAGAACTTAGAGGTCTGACCCTAAATATTAAATCACTTCAGCTAAATTTAAGCCAAAATTCAAGAGAGCAATATACGCTACAATATACTAGAAAAAATACCAAGGGAAGAAAATGAAACACATTCAAAACATAACTACACTACTGCTCGCCATGACTTT
>JALXBG010000117.1 GCA_026991605.1 Sulfurovum sp. | reverse complement strand
CAGGCTATTGTGCAGGAGACCTTTACAAACATGGCAAATGTGTTGGAAGAAAATCCTGCTTTGGCTCCTAAGCTGGTAGAGACTTTTTTACGTGTGGAAAAGGGAGATATTATTATTCATGCAAAGCTAGAAGCGTTACGTATCGCCCAACCTGTATTAGATAAAGTGAAGTATCCTTTTCTTTTAAGCACTGTAGAAGAGAGTGATGAGTATCTTGCATGTAAAACCATGATGTGTTTTGCATATGATAAAAATATAACAAAACTGATTGAAAAAATAAACGAGGCTGTAAAATAATGCTTACAATGAATGATGACTTAGAAGGTGCACTAAAAAACTATATGAAACTGCTTGATGAAGAGGAGTATTTTGAAGCACATGAAGTACTCGAAGAAGCATGGCATCCTTTGCGTCTAAAAAAAGACCCTTTGGCAAATTTGGCAAAAGGACTCATTAATGGGGCGATTACCTTTGAGCATATCAAACGTAACAGAGACAATGTGAAAAATAAGGCACAAAGGGTCATTGCCTCGTATGAGAGACATAAGCATTTATGTGTAGAGACGATTACATATTATAGTCTGTTTAAAGAGGCATGTGAAAAAATAGAAGGTCTGAAACAAACACATAATGAGATGTTCGACTAATGTACTGGTACCACGCTACGACAAAACATTCTTACAACTCTGTACGTACGAACCCAAACCGTTTATCCTGGGAAGATCAGCCTAGTACTTACAAGAACTATCCAGAAGCATATCAAAAATTTAAACTGAATTTAGATGAGGGAGAAGACAAGTTTCTTTATCACATCGCAGGACTTACAGCAAAAAAGAGTTACCCCAGTGGAGAGTATTATCTACGTATTAATCCAAGTGCAGGTGCATTGTACCCGAATGAACTCTACTTTCAAGTACGTGGAGTAGAAGGAAAAAAAGATGGCATCTACCATTATGAAGTGAGTAGTTCCTCATTAACACTG
Source organism: Sulfurovum sp. (assembly GCA_026991605.1). Taxonomy (GTDB): domain Bacteria; phylum Campylobacterota; class Campylobacteria; order Campylobacterales; family Sulfurovaceae; genus Sulfurovum. The sequence continues at coordinate 3,452 of JALXBG010000117.1, read as the reverse complement.
TTACACGAGATAAGTGAAAAAGAGGGGCTAGAGCCTTACTTTGGGTTTAAAACAGCGATGCGTGGGTACCTGTTTTTAGTCTCGGCTATCTACTACAGATCCTCATGGAAGTATAAAGATAGAGCATTACGCTACTGCCTTTTAGATGCAGGGTATTTGCTAGGAAGCATCGAAGCCGCAGCCCTTCTTAAACCCCATGCTGTGCAGATACATTACACGATAGACAAAGAGAAGCTTAACCGCATGTTTGGTTTTGAGGAACGTGAATGGTTCTTAGCAGGGGCAGTGATGGCAGTACCTATACATGGGAGTGAAGTGGGTACCATAGAATTTGCATTACCCTATGTAGATGGCAGTAGAAGTTTTGAAAAAAACGAACTCATAGAACAGGCATACCATGAGACGATGACATTAGAAGCATGTAAAAGACAAATCAAAGCACCCAAGTTCACCTACAATACGACTAAACTGCAAGAGACACTCTTTACACGTCGTTCCCAACGTGGATTTCATGAAGGTGCTATTACCAAGGGGCAGTTTAACTATATTATGGAGATGATACACCAACCCATACTATCTGATTGTGATGAAGAAGTCTCTGTGTATGTTGTGGTCAATCGTGTATTGGATATGTCTTTAGGGCTTTATAAAGATGGAGCATATATCGAGTATGGAGACTTTGCAAGAAAAGCAGGATATCTTTCTTTAGAACAGTACTCACTTTCACAGCAAGGAGCCGTAGCATTTTTCTTAACCTCCAAAGCAAAAAATTATCAAGCACTCTACCAAAAAGCAGGCATCATGGGACATCGTCTCTACGTTGCTGCACAGTATATGCAAATAGGGTGTTCAGGTATAGGTGCATATTATGATGATGAGGTCAATGAATTTATAGGTAATGATGATATGATACTCTATGCTTTGGCAATAGGAAAATAGAACTTCAATTTTATTGAAGAGTTTTATAATATAATTAAATATTATTTATATGTTAATTTATAGTTATATTGGTTATAATGTCAAAAAATTAGAACCCCAAAGGATTATTATGAATAGACTACCATGGTGGATGGGTGGCATACTTATGTCAGGATTACTTTTAATGACTTTTTCTGTTTTTGGTGCAGATAGACCTATAGGGGCATCAACGTATGTACCGTTCTTTGCTGGGCTTGTGTTTGACCTTGACCCAGAAAAATATACCTATCTCAAAGAGGTTCAAAATGCAGGTTCATGGGAAGGGATTATGCTTTTAGGTTCACTTTTTGGTGGATTTATCGTTTCTGTTTTTCTTACAAAGACATTTCGTTTATCCCTTGTACCTACAGGATGGAAAAAATATAAAAACAACTCTGTACTTTCAAGACTTTTTTGGAGTTTTATCTCGGGATTTGCCATGATTATAGGTGCACGTTTGGCAGGAGGTTGTACCTCTGGACACTTTATGTCAGGCATGAGTCAAATGGCAATTTCATCCATGATTTTTGGTGCAGTAGTGATGATTTCACTCCTGATTACAGGTAGACTATTTTATAACACGAAGGAGGACTAATGCAAATTATTGTAAAAACAGCAGGTGATGATTTTGCATCACGTATGGCTCAGATGTTTGAAAATGTTATTCATCAGGGACATGGCTCTTTGGTTTTGGTCTTTTTGATTGGTGTGATTTTTGGTGGGATTATCCAGTACACAAGGGTAGACAAGTTTGAAAAAATAGCAGGTTTTGCGATGCTCAAAGATACTATTGTACCAAAGATGCTTTTTCTAACAGTAGGACTTACCAGTATAGGACTTTACTTTATGATAGAGGCGGGTTGGGCACACTATCACGTTAAACCTATTATATGGCAAGGACTTATTATTGGAGGTATTTTATTTGGTAGTTCTATGGCAATCTTCGGTAAATGTCCAGGAACAGGTCCTGTTTCTATCGCAGAGGGGCGTATTGATGTACTGGTAGGAGCTATTGGTGGATTATTGGGAGGATTGGTATTTACACTCTATTATGATGACTTCTTTAAAGCGCTTATGGGTGAAAGTGCAGGTAAATTGACACTGCCATCATTTTTCCCAGGGAATGAACATATGGTTGTGCTTATTTTTGGTGTAGTTGTGAGTATTATTGCAGTTATCATCCCTAAAAAAGAGATGTTTGATGAAGCAGATCTTTGTAAGCTTCCTGAAGACCAAAGACCAGACAGACAAAGTTAGATTTTAAATCTATAGTTTAAGGCTTCCAAGTGTCTGCGCACTTGGTCTGGTATATCTCCCTGAAACTCTAAACTATTTTCTTTTACTGTGCCTCCTGTACCTAACTTCTTCTTAAGTATTTTCACTAAGCTTTGCAAATCATTTTTGACCAAGTAAAAAGGCTTGACAATAGTCACTACTTTACCTCTGCGTTTCTCTTTTCCCAAGTGAAGTTGGTGCTTCTGGGGTGCTTTTATCTCGGTATTTATTTTTTGTGAAGGTTCCTCTTTATTGTCTGAAGACCAACCTTTATCCTCATTATCAAAGTTTGCACCCATTTCAAATAGATTTTTCATTACTTTATTCTCCACATTAGTTATAGTCTGTGTCAAAAAGTATACCCAATACTACCATGAGTACAAGAAGAAATATCATAATCTGATAGAGTGTGTACTCGCTTGGGAGTTTCATCGGTATACCTTTACTTATCTATATTATATATAATCTCAGTTTTATTTTTCTTTGTTTGTATTTCATGAATACTCAGACCTTCTATAGGGAGCTTCATAAATGCTTCTATGGAAGTAACTCCAGCTTTTGCTATTTCACGTAGTACAATGCCTCTGTAGGCTTTAGCCCAATGGCTAACCACTTTACCGTCTTTGATGAACTTGAGTGTTGTATAGGGCTTGGTGGGTTTGTAAAATTTATCATAAAAACCTGCACGTAAGTCCAGTATCTCTTCTTGGGCAAGATACTCTTCCATCAATGCTGCAGAATGTTCATGGTAAAACTTTTCAGGTTTAATGTCACCTACTGCTTCCCCCTGTTTTAATTTATATTCAGGAATCAAGTCTGAACTTCTAATGGGTCCAAATAAATTAGAGAAGAGGATAACATGATTGTCTATATAGGCTTGGGCGTCATTGTCAAGTTTTTCATATCCAAGGTAATCAAAGGCAACACCGGTGTAACGTTCTATAGCCTTCATGGTAAGTTCATGGATAATATCTTTTTTATGTTTGAGGATATCGGCTTCTTTTTTAATGCCAAACATTTTAGAAAGTACTTGCATGTCCCCCTGTTGTAAAATATTGATATAAGTATGTAAAAGTTTCATACGATAAGGAGTTAATTCTTTAAAAAGAAGCGTATTTGGATTAAAAGGGAGTTCTCCTCCAGATTTTTTTGTTTCACTTGGAGCAAGTAAGATTTTCATGAGTATGCCTATTTTTAGCGTATTTTGATGGTGCTATTCT
>JALXBG010000116.1 GCA_026991605.1 Sulfurovum sp. | reverse complement strand
TAGTGTATGGAGACAATACGTACTTGTACGATGAAGATGGGTACTTGAAAACAAAAACTACACCACAAGGCACTACAACATACACCTATGGAACACTTGGAGAACTCTTAGAAGTTACGACTCCCACGAAAACCATAACCTATAGACACAATGCAAATAACCAAAGAGTGGCGAAACTCGTTGATGGTGCTGTGGTTGAAAAATACTTATGGGCTGACCTTACAACTCTTTTAGCTGTTTATGATGGGAATGACACTTTAGTGCAACGCTTTGAATATGCAAATGGGCGTATGCCTGTGGCTATGACACAAGGTTCAATAAAATATTACTTGCATTATGACCAAGTGGGTAGCCTCAGAGCTATATCTGATACACAAATGAACATCGTGAAAGAAATAACCTACGATACTTATGGTAATATCTTATCTGGTACAAATAGTTCTTTGAAAGTACCGTTTGGCTTTGCTGGTGGGCTTTATGACTCCGACACACAACTCACACGCTTTGGTTATCGTGATTATGACGCAAGAACTGGGAAGTGGACGGCTAAGGATCCTATTGGGTTTAGTGGTGGGGACTCTAACTTGTATGGGTATGTTTTACAAGACCCTGTGAATTTTATTGATTCAATGGGACTATCAGATATAGACTTATTGTATGATGACTCCTTTTCGGATTGGACACTAGATCACTTGCCATGGAATAATCCCGATAATAAAATTACTGTTGGTGGACATGGGAACAAAGGATCTCAATCTCATTTGGCTGGAAGATGGAATGCCAAAGGTCTTCAAGATATTATAGATGATATAAAAAATCTAGATAAATATAAAAATAATCCGAATATGCCAATAGAAATTGATGCTTGCTATGTAGGAGAAACAGGTATTCCACAAATTATAGCAGATGGAACAGGAAGACCAGTTACAGCATATGGAGGTCCATATATACCAGGATACGGAATAGGGTTCTATCCCAAAATCTTTTATCCTAAATTAAAATAGGTTTTCGATGAAAAAAAGAATATTAAATATTTTTTATTTAATCATCATTGTGTTGCTTGCATATATAGTAATCTCATGGCCTAGGTCTACAACTAGAAAAGAGACAAGATGCCAACTTAAGAATAGTTATTATAAGCTTCTAGAATATGATAATTTTAAAAATGGATTAGTTAAAAAAAATCAAAATATATCAAATTATAATTTATTAGCAGATAGTATGCATATCTTTAATAAAGAGTGCAAAAGACATAATGCCATTGAGGACAAAACTATTGATGATAATCTGAAAAAAATTAAAATAAATAATATCAATACCCCCATCTACCCAGCACCCTAAGCACTTTACACTACAATAAAACCATAACTAAAAAGAGGAAGTATAGGAAAGTATTGATCTGTCAACACTAAACAGGACACTTTTTAAATATCCTAAGCACTCTTGCCATTAAGTAACAACTGATTTTCAAAGTCAACAGGTGACATATAGTTGTTGGATGAGTGCAACCTCTGGCGATTGTAAAATACTTCAATGTATTCAAATATAGCTTGGTATGCTTGGCTCCTTGTTTCAAATTTCATATGGTGTGTTAATTCTGTTTTTAACGAGTGGAAAAAGAGTATAGGGGTCAGCTACTTTTTATTGATTTTTTGAGTACTTTTTTGTGCTATAATACTAGAAAATTAGTCTGAAAAGGTTATGATTTGTGTGTAAAAGTAGCCTGTCCCCTTATTTTCTCACCAACCACACCTTTCGGCTCAGGCAGACCAACACATAGTTGTCACCAAAGATGTAGATAAAAGTCAGGTGATCGAGTTGAGTGAAGAGGGTAGAGTCCATGAGATTTCACGTATCATCGCAGGGGAAAATCCTACGAATGAGGCGGTGGAGTTTGCTAGGAAGTTACGGGCTTAGGTGTATTGATCTTTAAGTGTTTTGGTATAGTGTTTTAAGGAGTCGAGATAGACTTTTGCAATATCTTTATCGGTACCTGTTTTCAAATAGGTATTACATTCAACAAGTAAATCTGAAACGCCACCTGTCCCAAGGTTTGTTGCCGAACCTTTTATACTGTGTGTCAGACGCTCCATTTGATGAAAGTCCTCTTTTTTAAAGGCTTCTTCTATTAAAGGAGTTTGTATCTCAAGTTGAGGAATGAGTTCGTGAACAAATTCATTTGCTTCTTCATCTGAGAGACCCATTTCAATAAGACGCACGTGTGTGAAGAGAGGGTAAATACAGTTAGGTAGTTTTTTTGTTTTTTTAGAAACTTCTTTATGTGGTACTTTTGGTGCAAGTTCAACTTTTGGTTTTGAAACCTTAAGAGTAGAGACTTTTTCAACATTAACGTTCTTTTTCTTTTGACGTTTCTGACGCCTTTTCTCTTGATATTTTCTTTCATTGCGTACTTCAAATATAATAATAGATAGGACAACAAGTACAAAAATAGATAATAAAATAAGCCCTAACATAAGTCACTCCTCTTTCAAACTAAAACGTTAGCTTTATAAACTATATCTTATCTGAGATTATATTAAGATGTATGGGTTTTATTTTTTTTGATATAATTGCGTTAAAAATTGGGTAGAGAATGATTATAGATACACATTGTCACTTAGATGATGAACGATATGATAACGACATAGAAGCTGTATTGCGTAATGCCAAAAATAGTGGAGTTGAAAAGTTCATTATACCAGGTGCGGATCCTAAGACTTTAGAAAGAGCAGTTGCATTAGCTGAAACATATGAAAGTATCTACTTCGCAGTCGGTGTCCACCCTTATGATGCTAAAAATTATGATAAAAGCTATCTTGAAAAATATGTACATCATCCTAAATGTGTAGCTATTGGAGAGTGCGGACTTGATTATTTTCGTTTACCTGAGACGGATGAAGCAATAGGAGAAGAGAAAAGAATGCAAAAAGAGGTATTTGTAGACCAGATACTTTGGGCAAAAGAACTTAAGAAACCACTTATTGTACATGTACGTGAGTCAAGTGCTGACTGTTTATTACTTTTAGAAAAATATGCTGGAGCTGAGGGTGGTGTACTGCACTGTTATAATGCAGATGAATCATTACTGAAACTTGCAAAGAAGAACTTTTATTATGGTATTGGTGGGGTATTGACTTTTAAAAATGCACGTAAACTTATCAATGTCTACTCTAAAATCCCGGAGGATAGACTGCTTATAGAGACTGATGCACCTTATTTGACACCACATCCTCACAGAGGTAAGAGAAACGAACCTAGCTATACTACATTTGTTGCAAATAAGATGAGTGAATTGTCAAACTATAGCAGTAGTGAAGTGGCAAATATGAGTACAAAAAATGCTCAAAGACTTTTTGGGATTTAAGATATTGTAATGAAACTATTGTCTAGATTGTACTTAATTACTATAATATTAACATATATGCTTCATGCTTCTTCTTTGGAGAGTAAGTATCCAAGTTACTCCTATGTATTTCATGAATTTGATGTAGATGAATCTTACCTTTATGATGATGATTTTATTCACTTTGTGAAAACCCATGAGAATCAGTTGAAGCATTTTTATAAACGTTCTTTACTTCGAGGTGAAGAACTTTTACCTATGATTCAGGGGCAATTACTAGACGAGGGTATAAGTGATTTATTTCTCTATCTTTCTATGATAGAATCAGGCTTTTCAACTAACATTGTATCGCCTAAAAAGGCTGTAGGGTTATGGCAGTTTATGCCGGCAACGGCTAAACACTATGATCTTACAGTATGTAACAGCTATGATGAACGTTGCGATGCAATAAGTGCGACTAAGGCAGCCATTAAGTATCTGAACAAGCTTCATAAAGAGTTTGGGAAGTGGTATTTAGCAGCGATGGCATACAACTGCGGTGAAGGGCGTGTGCGTAGAGCCATAAAAAAAGCTGGCAGTGATGAGTTGAGTATTTTAACAAATAGTCATCTAAACTATCTTCCCAAAGAGACTAGAGACTATATCAAAAAAATCTTGCTTGTAGCGATGATAGGAGAGAGTAGTGCCATTGGGTTGGATGATACAATAGAAAGTGAAAATGGATCTATCCAAGTAGAAGTAGATAGTGGTACATCTATAGCAACCGTTGCAAAGCTTATCAATATGGACAAAAAGAGTCTTTTAAATTTGAATCATGCTTTTATTCAGGGGAAAGTACCGAGTAATAGAGCTTTTTATATGTTGACTATACCTATAGAAAAGATTTATGCTTTTTATTTACGGTATGAGCCAGTAAAGAAAGAACAAGAAGTACCAAAATCACATTTGATTACACATAGTGTAAAGTTAGGTGAAACATTGCAGAGTATTGCCAAACTGTATAAAAGTGATATAGATGAGATAAGTAGAGTGAATCATTTGGAATATCCATATATAACAGTAGACAGTTTATTGGTAATACCTGTTAGCGAAGAAATTTTTGAAGAACAG
>JALXBG010000115.1 GCA_026991605.1 Sulfurovum sp. | reverse complement strand
ACGTTGCAAATGAAACCGACTCACCCCAAGGTGCTTGCATAGTTCATCTATGTTGATGTCGGTGTCTATATATCGGTAGATATAGTAGAGTGCATCATTGGCTAGTTTGGCGTGTTGGGCTTGGGTGGTGGATTTCATGGGTTCCTTTGCTTTGGGTAGATTATTTTGTTTTTTACCCATAGTTAATAGGCTATGGGTAATTTATTGTATTTTTTACCCATAGGTTTTGACCTATGTTAACATTTTGGTGTTTTTTACACATAGCTTATGACTTATGTCGACATTATTAGGTTTTTTCGACATATATTTCTGATATACCGAAATAATTCAATTTTTTCGGTATATAAATTTAAATCCCTTTTCGTAATCTACTAAAAAGCTCGATATGTATAAAAAATTTACTATTTTGTATTTGAACTATCTCCAATAAGCCTATCTCCTCCAACTGATTTAAATACTTTGAAGCAGTTTTCCTCGTTACATTTAATGCTCTAACCAAAAAATCAATCTTAGTATAAGGATGCATAAACAGCACCTCTACCAAATCTTTACTATAGATTTTTGGTAGTTCTGCTTGTATCTCATGTTGTGTTTTTGCCATGAGTGCATGAATGTCTTGTACCAGTTCTATAGTACCTAACGATGTCTGTTCTACACCGTCAAGCATATAGAGTATCCACTCTTCCATTTTGTCATCGGTGCGTACTTCTTGGAGTAGGCGGTAGTAGTCTGCTTTGTGTTGTATGATGTACGAGCTTAGGTACAAGATAGGTACATCAAGCATCCCTTTGAGTATGAGGTACAAGATATTGATGATTCTACCTGTCCTTCCGTTACCATCATAAAAAGGGTGAATGGTCTCAAACTGATAATGCACTATCGCCATGTTCACTAGTGGGTCAAGTTCGTTTGGTTCGTTGATGAACTTTTCTAGCTCAGTTAGAAGTTTTTGTATCTCTTCGTACTCTTGTGGTGGTTCAAACACTACTTCACCTGTCGCCATGTTTCGCAATACTGTACCACTTTGCCGTCGTACCCCTGCATCGTTTTGCTCTAGTATGCCTTGTATCTGGACGATGTCTCGTTTGAGTAACAGCCCATTATCGCGTACGAGTTCATAGCCTTTTATGAGTGCTTCTCTGTAGTACTGAACCTCTTTTGCTTCATGGGTCACAGACTCTATGTCTAACCCTGCACGAAACAGTTCATCGTGTGTGGTGATGATGTTCTCTATCTCCGAGCTGTCTTTTGCTTCTTGTAGCACCAATGCATTGACGAGGATGTTTTGATTAGGAATAATCTTCGCCGTACCATTGAGCTTAGCCAAAGCACGGTTGGCTTGGATGGCTTTTTTTAGGATTTTTGTGGTTTCAATATCTTTTTTAAAAGGTAGTTTTTTTGAGATGAATTCTTTCATTTTAAGTCCTTATTATCAACTCTATATTATTAAATATTTAATTTCTTGTTTACATACAAATGGTACATCTAAAGTATCAACATCTATTTTTTTCAAAGCATTAAAACAATTTGTCGCTGTTGGCTCATTACATGTGAATAATTTTGTTTTTTTTAGTTTTATACTTGTAAGTCTTGACAATCCTAAAGACATTAAATTTATAACTAATGGGTCTGCCGAACCACACTCTAAATATAATGGTAAGTTAGGAATTGTTTCTATATCATAATCTATTTCTCGCTCTTCTATCACAAGTTTTAAAATATCTAAATATGCTCCTGTAAGCACTACATATTCAAAACGAATTTTACTCTCAATAGTTTTTAATACCTCTCTAATACTTGTATTAATGGTTCTATTAGAATCTTTTTGCAGATTATAATTATGATTTTCTTCAATTATTTGACTTAAAGGCTTATCATGTATCCAAGAAGAAGCATATAGCGAATATAGTTTATATTGATTATTGTTTTTCTCTAAAAGAATTTCATCAATTTGTTTAAATATTTTTTTTAATCTATCATTCCCACCTGTTGTAAAAACATTTTTTGGAATCCACAAAGTTAAATCACTTATATTTTTAAAGAATTTATAAAGTGTATTTAATCTCTTTGGATGAATTGAATAATGTTTCTTGATTATATCACTTGAAAGTTCTAAATCATACTCTTTACATTTACTATATATATTATTTAAAGTATCAAAACTTTCTAAGTTTTGATACTTATCTAAAGATTTATTATCTATTATAAAATCAGAATAAAACTTTCCAAATACCGATAGAAAATCTTTATTTACGATATTTTCATCAGTAGCAAGTTCAAGTATTTCATCACTATTATTAGTTAATGCTTTAATATAAAATGATTCAATTTTTTGAAGTCTATCTCCTTCATAACTTTTTTCATCCCATTCAGTAGGCTCTACACACCATATATTTCCTTGAAATTCATGTTTTAATCTACCTGCACGACCTATTAAGTTCAAAAAATCACTTCTTTCCATGGGTTTTCCACGACCTTTAGTAGGATTAAACAAAATTATATTTTTTGTAGGTAAATTAACACCTTGCAATAGTGTACTTGTACAGAAAACATATTTCAACTTTCCATCACTTGCTAATTGTTCAATCTCTGTTCTAACAGTTGCAGGTATATGACTGTAATGATAAGCTATCCCTTTTTTTAGACACTTAATAAGTGAATAATTTTTATGAACATCTTCTTTTATAAATTGAATTAAAGAATTAATATCTTCATCATTCAATTCTGTTTCTATTTTTTCTGACATCTTCAAAGCTTTTTTTTCTGCATCTGATGGGTCATTACAATATATTAAAGTTAATTCATCATCTTTTGTAATTGACTCTGCTAAATCAATTATTTTATTATCTCTAAATTCAAAATCCAATTCTAAATAACCTAAATCAATATTTCTACTATTACTTAATAAACTTACTGTAGCCTGTTTTACTTTTCTTTTTATACTTGATAAAAAAATTATATTTTGTCCAACAGGTGATACTTCTTCTATAAAAGAATTTTCATTGAAATCTAACTCTAATAATTCATTAAAATAATTTGGATTCTCTATTAATGGACTGGCAAAAAATAAATTTATATCTGAAAAACTATCTAATAATAGTTCTAATGTATTTTGTAAAACAACTCCTCTATTATTTTGAATTTCTTGAGCTTCATCAATAAATACAGTATCTAAACTTATATCATCTTCATTCAATAATGTATTAAGTCGCTCTTGTGTTAATACATATACCATACCTTTATCTTTACTCTCTTCTTCAATAATAGGAACGGTTCTTACATTCACATCATTTATTAATCCATAATCTTTTAAACTTTGTATTATTTTATGACTAAGCTCTCTTATTAGTGCTCTTGTTGGAACAATCAAAACAATTTTCTCAGATTTATTTTGCATTAGTCGTTCTACAATAGATAAAACAAAAACAAATGATTTTCCAGCAGAAGTTGGGGCTGAAACACTATAAAAATTTTGTTTGGTTAAAACATCAAAAAAAGTTTTTTGAAAATCTGTCAATAGTGTGTTATTATCTTTTAATAAAATTTTATTTTCACTTTGTCTAGCAATTATTTCTAAACTAATAGCAGGATTTTGATGTAACATTTTTTCATTAAAGCCATATTTATTCAATAATTCTCGATTTGGAAAGTTCCCTAATCTTGATAAAATTGCATGAGATATTGAATATAAATTTGGATATTTTTCATAATAATTTTTAAATAGTTTAGTAATTATCTCATAAGCTAAAGCTTGGTTTTTAGCTTCATTACTTAATGATAAAATAGAAGATAATTTACATAAATTTTCTATCTCAACTTCAGATACTTTATGGTCATAGCCACTATGTAAAATACAAGGTAAATCTTGAACTATGTCATAAATAATTAATTTTTCAATAATTTGTAAATCTTTTCTATTTATCATAATTTCTCATTAAATGCTGTTCTAAGTTCTTGAACACTTTTAAATGGAATAAAAAACACTTCAAAAGTAAATTCTCTTTTAGAAAAGTTATCGAATCTAGTTTGAATAAGCTTAGTTAACCGTATAGTTTCTTTCTGATATATATCTGTAAAATTTGTAATAAATTCTTTTCTCTCATCTGTATCTAACTTTTTGTATTTATCCCAATCATATCCAATAAGACATGCATGATTTATTTTAACTTCACCTGCATCAATCTCTCCACTTATATATTTATATACTTTATCCTGTTGATTATTGGTTAAATATTTATAATGGGTTGTAACAAGATTATATTCATGAGTATACATTGAATTACTATGAAAATCTTCTATACTTTTAAATGCACTATCCAATGCTCCATAAATATCATTATAGAATTTTGCTTCACCAAAATATATATTTAAAATTTCATTATCATCAATTTTTATATGTATTCCATCTGAACCAAATACTTCAAGATTAGGATTTGTTTTTAAATCCATTTTTGCAACAATTTGAGGAGCATTTAAAACAACTTCCATTAGTAACCATAAAATCATTTCACCAACTTCACCCGATTTTGGCTGATTATCATCATTTATATCTTCATCTTTCCATTTTCTAAAAAGTTCTCTTGCATCATCTTTTAGTTCACTAATAACTCTTTCTTTCTCATCTTCATCCATATCAACCGTTGAACGCTTTTGTGCTGAAAAACAGTAATGAGTAAAATAACTAAATAGTATTTTAATTAGCAAGTCTATTTTTGGATTACCGTTTGGGTCAAATTGAAGATATTTAAAGTGTAAATTAACATCAACACCATCAATTGAATTTGAGTGTTCAACTTTATCGAAAATCTTATCATACTGTTGTTTTGAAGCTTGTAAATATTCACCTAAACTATTCATCATCTCATCCCCTCAACCCCAACTCCAAAACATCCCTCTCAATCTCAGCCCTCAACTCCTCTTCCGTAGGCAGATACATCTGATACTTAGAAACAAAGAGATTGTTGCTATCATCGTCTATGACGGAGTATTTGACCACGGTATTGTCTTTTTCTGTACAGAGGATGATGCCTATAGTAGGGTTGTCGTCTTCTGATTTTTCGAGGTCATCGAACATTCGCACATACATATCCATCTGCCCCACATCTTGATGTGTGAGTTTACCCCGTTTGAGGTCTATGATGACAAAACATTTTAAAATGTAATTATAAAACACCAAATCAATATAAAAATCACTATGCTCCGTCTGAATCCTCTTTTGTCTATCGACAAAAGCAAACCCTCTACCAAGCTCTAGTAAAAATTCTCGTATTTTATCGATAAGAGAAGACTCCAAATCACTCTCTCTAAAAGATTTATTGTCTTTGAGGTCTAAAAACTCTAGTACATAAGGGTCTTTGATAATGTCTTTAGGCGTAAGCTGTAGCTCTTTTGTCTTCTCTTGGGCTTCTTCTATGACAGGTTCTTTTTCTCTGCTCGATAAAAGTCGCTCGTAGTAATGTGTGCCTATTTGCCGTTCTAATGCTCTGACACTCCAGTTTGCCTTGACAGCTTCTTGCATATACCACGCTCTAGCACCCTCATCTTTAAGTCGAATAATGAGTTTGTAATGACTCCAACTCAATTCTCTCCACAGTGTAGAGAGAATTGGAAATGCTTGATAAAACTGTTTCATATTCCAAAGACTTTGTTTGCTAAACCCTTTACCAAAATCAGCTGTAAGTTTCTCAGATAACTCCTTAACAAGGTACGAGCCATACTTTGCTCTATCTTCACCCTTCTGTTCCTCTTCGACTATCTGTTGCCCAATATGCCAATAGGCTTCAACCATGATGAAATTGACTTGTTTATAGGCAGTGTCTCGTGCTTCTTGGAGTATAGTCTTTATGTTATGGTAAAAATGATTCTCTGAAGTCTCTAACGCATTGTCCACTTGTCAATCTCCCTTGGCATCAAAAGTATCTATATATTCTACCCAAACAAACTTGCAATCCAAATGATTCAAATAAAACTATTAGCAAAAATAGATAACTAATCAAGCATTAAAAGTAAAGACTAAAATCCTCCATAAGACTACAATAAAACTATTACCGCACTAAGTAAATACCTCAAGTTTTGAAAGGAACACCATGAAACGCTCATTCATAAGAGAGATACTCGAACATACCAGCAGTAACACCATTAGCTTTGCAGGAGGACTGCCCGATGTATCGCTTTTCCCTTGTGAGGCACTGCAGAGTGCTGCACATACAGCACTACAAAACGCTGAGAGTTTACAGTATGGTACTTCTACAGGGTATGCACCCCTTAAAGAGCAGATAGCTGGACACTACTGTAACCGTGGGTTTCCTACTACTCCTGAAAATATACTCATCACCTCTGGCTCACAGCAGGGGTTAGACATCATCTGTAGGTATCATTATGGTGCTTCCATTACCATAGAAAAGCCTAGTTATTTGGGTGCTTTGAATATTTTTAAATTAAACAGCATGGAAGTACATAGCATACCTCTAGCAGAGGATGGCATAGAACTAGAAACCTTTAGAAAAAGACTAGACAAAAGTAAACTAGCCTACCTCATACCTGACTTTCAAAACCCAAGTGGCAGATGCTACAGTGATGAGCATCGAAAGAAAATAGCCCAAATGCTGGAAACCTCACAAACCCTGCTCATAGAAGATGCACCCTATAGTGAACTCTACTTTCATGCACCACACAAAAGCATCAGCCAAATGCTCCCAAAACAGAGCTACCATCTAGGCTCATTTTCCAAGGTACTTTCACCTGCTTTACGTGTAGGGTGGATACGTGCAGATGTAGAGCTACTCACTCCACTCATCGCCTATAAAGAAGCTATGGACTTGCACACCTCAGGCATCACGCAGAGGATGGTATGGGAGTATTTGAAAGATGGTACATCCTTTGAGAAGCATCTACAGACCCTGAGAGTAGCCTACCAAGAGAAGATGCATTACTTCTGTCAACAGTTAGACCTACACCTACCTAGTTTTGAATACACACAACCCAAAGGTGGCATGTTTATCTACGGATGCTTTAGAGGGGTAGATACCAGAGCATTGGTACAAGAGTGCTTGGTGAAAGGTATCGTTTTTGTACCTGGTGCAGAGTTTGGTGGAGCAAATGACGAGATACGCTTTAACTTTACACATAGTAGCTTTGAGGAGATAGCCGAGGGGTTGAAGAGGATAAAGTCTGTACTCTCTCCTAACTAGATGCTTCTCTCTTGCGTAATACAAACCGAGACCCAGAAGTATATTCTATGTCTAATGCTAAGCTATATCCATTGTTTTCAGCCAAATTCTTCGCAATAGACAGACCCAAACCAAAACCACTTTTTTCTCTGTTTTTACTCTCATCTGCACAATAAAAAGGTTCAAATATCATGCTGGCATCTTCACTGTCTATGCCAGAGCCTGTATCTTCTACGATGATACCTTCATCAAAAGATTTGACTGTGATACTGCCTTGTCCTGTATGTTTGGTAGCATTATGCATGAGGTTGACCAAAATACTTTTAAGCGCTATACGGTCAAAGGTTATTTCAAACCCTTCTTCTATCTCACATTTTAGCTCTACCTCTTTTTTAGCACGTACTAAAGGACACACTTCTTCATGTAAAAAATCTTTAAACACTATGTTTTCTTTTTCTGACTTGTTTTCCAGTGACTGCAAGTAGTGTATGACTTCAGAACTTAGTTCGTTGATATAGGCTGTTTCTTTTTTAAGTGTTGCGATGACAGCTGGTTTTTGCTCTGGGGTGACGATATCATCTTCCAACTCCTCTAAGTACCCTTCTATGATGGTCAGAGGAGTCTTAATGTCATGAGAGAGGGAGAGTATCATGTTGTTCAGTTGGGTATTATTCTTTTTGAGTGTGGTAATAGAGTTTTCCAAACGACGAGAAAGCTCATGGATAGACTCATGAATAGCATTAATATCGATGATACTCTCATCGTGCTTGTCTGTTAAAAATTTGTCTTCACTAATGTCGTTAAGACAGTGGCTAATGGCTGCGAGCCTATCAGATAAACATCGACCTATCAAATAACTTAAAATACCTATAATGGGAAGCGTGGCAAGAATGGTCAAGAATATTTTAAACATCATCTTCTGACCGATAGGCACATCAATAATCCAATAGGTCATCAACGCCGTAAACAAAGAGATGATGACCCCTGCGATGGAGTAATAGACTATCAGATACATCTTAGCGTTCATAGAGTGTGTACCCCACATTTCTTATGGTTTTAATCATATCATCCTTACTTAGAATGGCTATTTTTTTGCGAATTTGGTAAATATGTGTGCCTATACCCTCTTTATCAATATTCCCGATGTCTTCATTATACAGTATTTGTGACAGCTCCTCTTTTGAAAAGACCTTTTTAGGGGTTTCAAAGAGTATTTTAAAAATAGTATATTCACTGACGGTTAACATGAGAGGATGTGTATGGATATAAAACTGCTTTAAAGCACTATCATGCTGTATATTAGCATAACATGGTAGAGGTGCATATAGCATTTCTATACGTCTTTTGAGTAAAGACTCTATCTTAATGGCTACAAGTTTAGGTGAAAAAGGTTTAGGGATGTAATCATCTGCACCTAGAGTATAGGCTTTTTCTTTTTGTTCTACTGTATCAAGTGCAGAGATGATGAGTATCAGTGAATCTTTATGACGTTGACGTACATTTTCGCACAAGGTTAAGCCATCTACATGAGGAAGCATGATGTCTAATGTAACCAAGTCATAATGATGTCGTTCTATATGACGTAACGCCTCTGCACCATCTAGTGCCACAGTGACATCAAATATCTCATTATCTAATCTATTTTCTATGAGCCTCACAATGTCAGGTTCGTCTTCGACGATGAGGATTTTATATTTCATGGCTTAGTGTGTACTTTGTAGTTTGGTAAACAGATAGTCTGTCTCTTTGACAGCACTGTGACATGAGATACATCCTTTACTCCCTTTATCCCAAGCGACATAGTTACCCTCTTTTTTAACAAAACGTGCATAACCCCAGTTGTCGCCATTGTCATTAAATGTCTTAGAATCTTTTACCATATACTCAACCCTTTGTACTTTGTCTGCTTCAAGTGCATTTAGAAAAGTAGGCATCTTTTTCACAGACCAGCCTATCTTTACTATTTTAGATCCTTCTGGCATCACTTTTGCTTTTTCTTTTAAAGCATTATACCCAATAGGGTTTGCCAGTATGTAACGTATCTCATTTTTATCTGTTCTGAAGTGAGTGGCTACTATCTTGTAGTCTTGATAACCTTCTATCATCTTAAAGGTTAAGTTGTTGTCTGGCATCTTTAGTTCAGGCAATGCTTTATTGTGTGTTTGGTAAATGTCATTGGCACTTAAATTAGCCATGAGTGCTATAGTGGCTAGTGTGATTTGTGTTAATTTTTTCATTCTTTACTCCATTTCTATTTTTAATTTACTTATGAAGTATAAAAAAGTTTTATCAAGATTGCATGAAGAGAATAATATGAAGAGCGTAAAATCTTCCTCATTTTCTCCTCATATTATTTAGCTATAGTTTTAGTATGAAGATTATATTATTTACCCTAACCGTTATCAGCACCCTATTTTCTCTTCTGCCTGCACAAGAGGTAAAAGAGTATGCCTACGCCTCTGCGTATGAAATGCGTGGGGAGACACTCTATTATGAGTCTAACACAAGTAAGACCATGTTTAAAGACATCAATGTCTCAATTGCTCTGCTAAAAAGTACAGACAGTACACTTGACATTAAGAACATACAAAACAAAGAGCAACTATTTACCCCTCTCACCAAAGAAGAGAAATTTCAAGACTACAACAGTAGCTACTGGCTCAAAGTAGATTTGGGTAGTAACTTCCCTTCTGGACGTTTTGTCTGTTCGTATGCTGACCCCAAGATAGTAGCCCATACCTTTACCCCTTCTCAGGCATTAGAGACTTTTAAACTTGATGGAGTCTCGCATCTTAAATTTACTTACACCAAAGGGGTAGATGCACAAATCTATTACTTCAAGCTAAAGCCACGACATTTTAGAATTCCTTTTCGTTTTATCTACCTTTCAACTCCTGAAACCTTTTATGCCCAAATGAGCAAAAGTGAAAAGATGCAACTCATCTTAGGGCTCATTCTAGGGCTCATCATCATGGCAGGACTCTATAATGCTGCGATGTACTACTACAACAGAGACAGAGCATTTCTCTACTATGCACTGATGCAACTTTTTATGAGTCTCATACTCTACAGCTATTCAGGTGCATTTCAATGGGATGAGAGCTCCTTTTTCTCCCGAAATATCACTTATCAAGCTATCTTAAGCCTTTTAACGTCTCTCTTTGCTACGCTCTTTACTCTGTACTTTTTAGAGCTGAAACGCTATCTGCCAAAACTTTACAAGTTCGCTTGGTTAATGGTATTTATCTTTGTATTAGATATCTTTGTGAGTCTATTCTACAAATCCATTATTATTGAGTACAAGGTATTGCCATTTCTTATGCTAGTACTTATCTACGCAGGCTACAAACGAATAAGACAAGGCTACAAGCCTGCACGTTTTTATCTGGCTGGGTGGATAGTTCTTACTATAGCAGTCTTTTTAAACATATTTCAAATAGGTTATGCATACACTATCATAGACCCCCTCTACATAGGAGCAGCTACAGAGGCCATACTCTTCTCACTCGCACTTTCGTACAAAATACGTCTTGTTCATAAAGAAAAAGAAGAACAAAAAGAACTCTTAGTCCACCAAAGCAAACTAGCTTCCATGGGAGAGATGATAGGCAATATCGCCCACCAGTGGAGGCAGCCTCTGACACACTTGGGCTACACGTTTATGAACATTAAAGAGGCACAAAAACATGCAGAACTCACAGAAGAGTACCTTGATAAAAAAATAGAGGAAGCCAACAGACAACTAGCCTTTATGTCTGAGACTATAGATGATTTTAAAGACTTTTATACACCCAAAAAGGAAAAAGAGACTTTTTCTTTACTACAGGCTACACAAGAAACACTGGAGATTATGGCACACACTTTTAAACAAAACAATATAGAAGTAGAGCTCATCAGACTTCATGATAGTCACATTTATAATTATAAAAATGAGTATAAACAGGTACTACTCAATCTACTTTCCAATGCCAAAGATGCTTTAATAGAAAGAGAAATTCAGACAGCAAAAATTACCCTCAAAATAGACAATAACAGCATACAGGTTGAAGATAACGCAGGGGGCATAAAGGAGGATATAATCAAACGAATTTATGAGCCTTACTTTACAACCAAAGAAGGAAACTCAGGTATAGGGCTTTACATGTCTAAGATGATTGTGGAAAAAAACATGAGAGGAAAACTCTTAGTGAAAAACAATGACAAGGGTGCACTATTTGCTGTACAATTTTAAAGAGGATTTCAACATGGGTAATAAGATGAAATTGCGTTACTGACTAGAATTAATAAAATTGACAAATGATTTAAAAGTGTATTTTGCTGGATTATTTATATATGTGGCTCCGGCACGAGGATTCGAACCTCGGACCAAATGATTAACAGTCATCTACTCTACCGCTGAGCTATGCCGGAACATTTAAAAAAGTTTTACAAATACAATGTGGCTCCGGCACGAGGATTCGAACCTCGGACCAAATGATTAACAGTCATCTACTCTACCGCTGAGCTATGCCGGAACATTTAAATTTGTGAATGGGATTATAGGTAAAAAGAGCTTTAAAGTCAATGATTTTTTACGCTTTTTTATAAAAAATCACACCATTTGTTGAAACTCTCTTTATTTTCTCTTCTTCAAGTAGTTTTTTTAAACGTTTTTGACTCTCCTCATTAAACAATGCTTCTATATCTTCTTGGGTAAGAGGACGTTTAGAAAGTGTTTCCAAAATCTCTTCATCATCATAATTAGAAGGTGTAATATCAGCTTTTTTACGTGAAGCTATATAAACAGGTAATGATGCATCAAACCAATGGCTAATTTCAAATAGCTCTTCATAGTTCACAGGTTTTACATCAAAGGCTGGAGGTCTGTCTATCGTACCAATATCTATACGTGTGGGTTGTAGTTTGAGTAGATACGCATTAAGTTTTTCTATCTCTTCTTTAGAGTCATTCAAAGTCTTGACGATGAGTATCTCTATCACCAACGGACCATCATACTTACTTTTAAACGCTAACATCCCTGCTTTGATATGTTCAACATCTATCCCACTATGTGAACGGTCAAGCTTTTGCAGACACTTCTGAGTCGCACAATCAAGGGAAAGCTTCACTTCATCAAGTTTAAGCAAGGCTTCTTGTGTTTTTTCATCATCAATCGTTGCTGCATTGGTGAGTATGAGTGTTTTAGTCGTACCTTTAAAGGTATTGATTTCATCTATAAGTTCTGAAAGGTAGGGGTAAAGTGTAGGCTCACCATTGGCAGTGAGGGTAATGAAGTCTATATCTTTGTATTCTGTGAGTGCATGCTTAATAGCATTAGCTATCTCCTCTACACTCACTACATCATCATAGGCATCCATAGTCTTAGCAGGGTCAAGTTCACAGTAAAGACAGTCAAAGTTACACTGCTTCTTACCTGGGCTAAGGTCAACACCTAAAGATTTACCAAACCTTCTAGAGTGGATAGGACCAAAGATGATGTTTGACATCTATTTTTTACCAGAAACTCTCTGACACTCAGATACAAAGTGCTTCGCATTTTCTACTGGAACATCTGGGAGGATGCCGTGTCCGAGGTTAAAGATGTGTCTTTTACCACCCATAACATCTTGGATAGCCTCTACACATGCTGTTGTAGCTTCTTTAGAGTAAAGACGGCAGGGTTCCATGTTTCCTTGGAGGACATACTTGTCTCCAAGGTGTTCTTTTGCCATTGCCATAGGGGTTCCCCAGTCTACACCAAAGACATCGAAGTTACCATAAACAAGTCCACCTTCAATGAACGCAGGGATACCTTTAGGGAACATGATAATAGGTGTATCAGGGTACTTAGACTTTAAGTAGTCTGCTATCTCTACCATGTATTTCCATGAGAATTCATCATATTTACCTGGTTCAATGGCAGATGCCCATGAATCAAAGATTTGTACCACATCAATACCTGCTTCTATCTGTTTTTCCATGTAAAGTTTGACTACTTCCGTTACTTTAGCAAGGATGTTATGGAGTAACTCAGGGTTAGAGTACATCATTTTTTTACAAATATTATAAGTCTTAGTCCCTTGCCCTTCTATCATATAAGTAGCCAGTGTCCAAGGCGCACCTGTAAACCCGATAAGTGCTTTATCTTCAGCCAATTGTTCTTTGATGAGTTTAATGGTGTCATAGACGTAAGTAAGCTTACTCGCTGCCTCTTCACCACCGATGAGTCTATCCAAATCAGCTTGTGTCTCTAATGGGTCAGAAAACTTTGGTCCTTCACCTTTAACAAAGCTCAAGTCCATACCCATTTCATCTGGAATTACCAAAATGTCAGAGAAAAGAATCGCAGCATCAACACCAACGATATCTACAGGTTGAAGTGTGACTTCACATGCTTTTTCAGGCGCATGACAAAGATTCAAAAAGTTTCCAGCCTCTGCACGTACAGCCATATATTCTGGCAGGTAACGTCCTGCTTGTCTCATCATCCATACGGGTGTGTATGGTGTCTCTTTGCCTAGACATGCATCTACAAATATCTTACTCATTAATGACCTACCTTACTTAAAAAATTTAATCCTATCGCAAGCGCTGCGATAGAAAGTGCGAAATACAACATCTCTAGTGGTGTTGCAAATTGTGTATGCAGTACTCTTTGGAAGAAATTAACTACCAATACCATCACAATGACTTTGGCTATCTTGTCTTTGAGTTGATCAAGATTATGTATAGCCAATAATTTTGAACCATTCTTCCCCTCTGCTTGGTCAATATCTGAAATAAATAACTCATACAAACCAAAAGAAAAAATAAACATTACCACAGCAATAAGATATAAATCTACTGCCCCAATGATACCTGCTACGATATCTTCATGGAAATGCTCAGGATGTGGAATGATATGTAAAATAACTTGATAGGTACTGACTGCAACTTCCCAAATATCCATAGATGCCACAATAAAAAGTATCACTGCACCTAATAGTCCAAATACAACTGCCAAAAGCACAATAAATCTACTGTTCCAAATGGCACCTTCAAATAATCTTTCTATCATTAAGCATTTTCCTCTAGTTGTATCCACTTTTGAGCAATACGTACAGAATTGGTAGCAGCACCGACTCTCACTTGGTCAGCCACACCCCAGATATGCAAGATATTGTTCGCATAGAGGTCTTTTCTGATACGTCCAACATAAGTTTCATCCGTATCAGTTGCAATGATAGGCATTGGGTATTCGTTTTTGCTCATATCATCAATGACAACTACATTTTCAAATGCACCTAAAACTTCTCTGGCTTTGTCTACATCAACATTTACACCTTCTTCAAAGGTAATAGTGATGGACTCAGAATGAGAACGAAGCACTGGTACACGTACACAGGTAGCACTTACAGCAAAGTCACTATGCATGATTTTATTGGTTTCGTTTACCATTTTCATCTCTTCTTTAGTGTAACCATTCTCTTGTGGAACATCAATCTGAGGAATAACGTTGAGTGCTATTTGGTGTGCAAAAGCTTCTACTT
>JALXBG010000114.1 GCA_026991605.1 Sulfurovum sp. | reverse complement strand
AAATAAAAACTTTTGTATGCATTCCCACCGAGGACGGTGGGAACGAGCTAAATATATTATACTAAGGAAAAACTTGACACACTTAGCACGGGTAGCCCAAGAAATAAAAAATATTGGTTTGTATGATTTGGTTTTGCAAGATGTTCAAAAAATAGCAGATAAAACACATGTAGAAGAAAACGAAATCCTAGAAATCATGCAAAAAAATCCTCAAATTCTAGAGGACTATAAACAGATTAATGTTGAATATAATTTGAGTAATATTCATCTAAGAGATATAGATACGAGTCTCATAGCTGAGAGCTGTAAGGAAAAAGCGGAAAAGGTCAATGAAAATTTATCTCTTTTACGAGAGATAGAAAAATATACCTTGGATTTTGAGCAAAGTTCTACTTTGGTGATTATCTTCTCTATCGAATTTTTTGTCCTTTTCTCTGTACAATATTTTATAGTGTTACTCAATCTTAAAGAATGGCAAATACTTATTTATTCTATCTTTGCATCAAGTATAGCAGTGGCATGGTGGTATGGTAAAAAAGAGCAGAAAAAGTACATTGAAAATGCTAAAATATTTTATAAAAAATATGATGAGACCTTAGCAATGATTGATATCCTTGAGAAAGAAGGATGCATAGAAAAATCAGATTTGATTATTGAGGAGTGTGAAGAACATGTCTAAACCTATCAAAGTGAGGTATACCTGGGATAAGCACAATGTAGAAAAACTTTTTGATGCCTTATATACCTATGCGTTTAATCACTCTTTTAAACGTTATGTGGGGTGGTTTTTTATCGCGCTAAGTCAATATGCTGTCATAGTAGCAGTTAAAAAAAGCTCTTTTGCTTTATTGCTCTTTTCTACATTGATGCTTCTTTATTGGTACTATGGTAAAAAAATAATTGCAAAAAAACGAGCATTCTCTTCTTTTGAAAAATCTCCTTTTAAAGATAAGGTAATTATGATGAATGTAGATGAGAATGCTTTAATCATTCAAGGTGAAAAAGAAGAAACATGGACTTGGGGCGATATAGACAGTATCGTTTCACTTACAGATGGTATAGTTATCTATAAGTCACCTTTCGCACATTATATTCCAGCTTCTGCTTTTACAAGTATTGAAGAAAAAAGTAGATTTAAAACATTAGCTAAAGAACAAGGAAAGTTAACATGATGGAGTATATCTATATTGTATTAATCACTGTTTTTGTGTTGGGTTTACTTGTTGTCGGTTTTGTTATGGATGAGGAAGAAAATTAGTATTTTCCTTGTTCTAAATCAATCGATAGTCTATAAAATAGTGTTATTATCTTTATACTTAAACAAGGATATGAGATGAAAAAAATGTTTACTTCTTTTTTGTTTTTTCTACTTTTTACATTGGGTAGCCATGCGGACAATGGTAAAAAAGTTTTTGAAACCTACTGTTGGGGATGTCATCATCAGACTGCTATGGCATTTGGACCTTCTTTTACTACGATAGCATCTAAAAGAACAGCTCAAGAGATAGAGGCGATGATTACAGATCCAGAAGGTGTTTCTAAAGTCTTTGGTTATAAACGAAATGCAATGCCTGCACTCAAGTTAAAAGCAGAAGAACTTCAAGCGATTACAGCATATATTTTGTCTTTTAGAAATGTTGCTAATGAAAACAATACAAGCAAAAAAGAGCAAAACAAAACAATTATAGAAGAACCATATCCCAATATAGCTATTACAAAGGAGACACACTAATGTTTAGACTCTCTAACTTACTTAATTCGGTGGTTTCGGGTAAACCTGCACGGGTACTTGATGGAAGTATTGCCATTTGGAATTTTACAAATCGTTGTAACCTTTCTTGTTTACACTGTTACTCCAAGGCAGACTTGGATGCTGTAGATACACTCACTACAGATGACATTATGGATACCTTGCCCAAGCTTAAAGCAAATGGTGTAAAATTCCTTATCTTTTCAGGGGGAGAACCACTGACTAGAAAAGATATTTATGAGATAGCAGCACGCTGTAAAGTATTAGGTATTGTCACCTATCTTTCAACCAATGGGCTGTATGTTAAAAAGTCCAATGCTGAACAGATTTTAGACACTTTTGATTATATAGGTATTAGCATAGATGGCAGTGAAAAGGTACATGACAAGTTTCGTGGGCTAGAAGGCTCGTTTAGAGAGTCCATGAAAGCAGTGGATCTACTCAACAGTTATGGTAAAACAAAGGTAGGTATACGCTTTACCATTACAAAAGATACCTATGATGATTTACAGTTTATTTTTGAACTGGCAGAGGAACATCACATTCCTAAAATCTACATCTCTCATCTTGTCTATTCGGGTAGAGGGTTGGAAAACTTAGAGATGGATTTGAATAAAGAACAGCGTATCACAGCGGTCAATTACATTTTAGATAAAGCTTTCGAATACCATGAAAGTGGACGAGATATAGAGATAGTTACCGGTAATATGGAGATGGATGCTATACTTTTTTATGATAGATTTGCAAAGAAATATCCAGAACATGCGACAGAGATGAAAAAAAGGTTGATTGACTGGGGTGGGAACTCTGCTGGGCGTAAACTACTGAATATTGACTCAGAAGGGTATGTAAAGCCTGATCCATTTTTCCCTCTTAAAATAGGCAATATTTTAAGACAGGATTTTTCAGATATATGGACAAATGAGCCGACGGACATGTTAGAAAAGTTAAGAGTGCATCCACGTGAACTTTCTGGGAAGTGTGAAACGTGTCAGTATATAAACATCTGTAACGGAGGCTCACGAAGTCGTGCTTATGCGATACACGGAGACTTATGGGCAGAAGACCCATCGTGTTATTTAACAGATGAACAAACCAAGGGAGAAGTATAATGGGAACAGTCTATTTAACGGGTGCAGGGCCAGGTGATATTGATTTATTGACGGTGAAAGCATTGCGTGTCGTGCAACAAGCAGATGTGATTATCTACGATAGACTTGCCAATCCTGATATCTTGGCTGAAGCAAAAGATGGGTGTGAATTTGTTTATGTGGGAAAAGAGGACTCTCATCATACGCTGCCTCAAGAAGAGATTAATGAAGTCATCTACCAAGCAGCACTCAAACACGATAATGTGGTACGTTTAAAAGGAGGGGATCCTATGGTATTTGGGCGTGGTGGAGAAGAGGGACTTTATTTACGTGAACGTAACATAAAGTTTGAATTTATCCCCGGGATTACGTCTGCTATTGCTGTACCCGAGTATGCAGGTATTCCTGTGACACATCGTGGGGTAACAGTTTCATTTAGAGTTGTGACAGGACATGAATCAAGAAAAACACATTCTCAAATTCACTGGGAAAACTTTAAAACTGATGATACGATAGTTTTTCTCATGGGATTACATAATCTCAATAAAATCACTAAAAAACTGATGGAGATAGGTAAAGCAAAAGACCATCCTGTAGCTGTCATCAGTCGTGGTACAAGACCAGATGAAAAAACAGTCATCGGTACTCTTGAAGATATTTATGAAAAAGCAAAAGATTTACCAACCCCTGCACTCATTGTTGTGGGTGAGGTGGTGAAACTGCATCACCAATTATCATGGTTTGAAAAATAGTATTTTATAAGTTTTTCTTATTTTTAAGTTAACTTTCTTCTAATTATTGTTAATATGAATTATTGTGTAATATTTTTTATAGATATTACTGTATAGTGTTAGCCTGACTTTAACGGTGCTAAAGGGATAAACAATGATTGAATTACAAGAGATACCTATGTTTTCTGCATTAGAAGAAAAATATATTTCTGAACTTAAAAATGCGGTACGTGTGAAACACTTTTCAAAAGATAGTATTGTCTTTTATGAAGGTGATGAAAGTAAGTATCTGCATATACTCATGGAAGGGGATGTAAAACTATATAAAACTTCTCCTAAGGGTTCTCAAATACAGATTAACCGTTTTTCTGCCCCTAGTCTCATTGCAGAGTTTGCTTGCTTTGAAAAAGAAGTTTTTCCAGCTACTTGTGAGTTTGTTACAGATGGTATTATAGGACTTTTACATTTTGATAAACTTTATGAATATTTAAATCAACCAGATTTTTCTTTGGAACTTATCAAGTCTTTAACGGGGAAGGTAATGCTTCTCTCTTCTTTGGTACATAAAGAGACGATACTCTCATCAGAAGCCAAAGTAGCTGATCTTATGATAAAAAAAATAGCCATTTTTAATCGTCTAAAAAATAATGAAATTGCTTCCATTCTGAATCTTACTCCAGAGACATTTTCTCGTATATTGACTAAGTTTAAAAAAGAGGAGATCATTTCAGTAGACAATCATCTACTGAAAGTTTTAAATGAAGATGCTCTCTATAGCATTGTAGATACCAATACAATGAAAGAATGTACCAATTGTATCGCCCATTTTAAAGAACAGATTGGTTACAAAGAGTAGTGGTAGACCTATGTGTCTACCTCACTTTAAGCACATGCTTCTTCCCATGCTTTAAAAGCATCATCAAAATAAACGAGTCTTTGTTTTTTAAACTCTACAGTTGAATAAAGTTTGCTATACTCTGTCAATCCACTCTCTTTTGCCATCTCTTCTATGAGAGTATCACACTCTTCTTGGGTTTTTGCATGTACCATAGCAAAAAGATTGTAAGGCCAGTTGGGGTAGCTAGGTCTGAGGTAACAGTGACTCACAGCTGAAAACTCTGCCATCTCTTTACCTATACGTTCACCATCTTCTTCCGGAACAGACCATACTGACATTGCATTGGCACCAAAACCAGCTTTTCTATGGTTTAAAATAGTGGCAAAACGGCGCATGACCCCAGCATTTTTAAGTTCATGAGCAATCTCAAAAAATGTATCTGCACTAAGTCCCACACGTTTGATAGCTTTTTTGAATGGTTCAGAGACCACTTCAATATCTTGTTGAAGCGCCTTAATGACTGCAACATGTTTTGCCGTAAGGTTAAGCTCTGCATGGGCTAGTTTTTTAAGCTTCTCTTTTTTGGCACGTTTTCCTGTGGTGTCCATTTTGACAGAGATTTTAAACATCTTTAGGGTAGGGAGTATGATGGCATCTTTTGCACCAGTACGCTCCTTGAGTATGGCTATGGTTTTTTCAAGTCCCAGTTTAGAGTCAGGTGTCACTGCCATGGTAAACCAGATGTTATAGTCATGGTTTCGAAGATAGTTGTGGCTAACACCAGGATGGGCATTGATAATTTTGGCAGCCTCATCCACTTTGTCTTCGTCAACTTTAAAAGCAACAAGGGAAGACTTATACCCTAGTCGTTTGGTATCAAAGATAGCAGAAGTTTGACGGATAATTTTTTCATCTTTTAATTTTTGTACCATAGTAAGTATTTGTTCTTCGGTTGTATTTAGTGCTTTTGCTATGACCTCAAAAGGTTTTTCAACCATGGGAAAGCTATTTTGCATTTGAAAGAGTAGTTCATTTTCCATTTTCTCATTTTCCATCTTCTGACTCCATGATTAAAATAATATTTAATTATATGTAATACTGGAGAGATAAAGGTTGATGCATATCAAAGCAATTATGCTAAACTTCTGTTAAATTAACTGCAATACCTCATAAAGGACGGCAATGGCATATTTTCCTATGTTTATGGATATGAACAATTTAAAAGTTTTGGTAGTAGGTGGTGGGTATATCGCTACAGAGAAGCTAGAAAAGTTACTAGATTTTACTACTGATATAAGTGTCATCGCATTACGTGTTGAAGAAGAAGCACAGGCACTCATAGATGTACATCATTTAACATTGGCACAAAGAGCCTATCATAAGGGTGACATTGAAGGGTTTGATATTGTCATTGTTGCAACGGATACTGTAGATTTACACAAAGAAATTTATGAAGAAAGCAGAGGCAGTAGAATTCTCGTCAATTCGGTGGATAATACTGAGTATTGTGACTTTATCTTTCCTTCGTATGTTAAAAAAGAAGATTTAACTATTGCATTTTCAACAGGAGGTACATCCCCAGCATTTGCAAAATATATACGCCAACATTTTGAAAAAATTATTCCAGATTCTGTGGGTGTATTTTTACAAAAGATGAAAAATTTACGTTCTACAATGCCAAAAGGAAAAGAACGTATGAAATATTTTGATACAGTAGTTTCAGAATATTTCAAAAAAAATTTCAAATCTTGATATAAGTCAATACTATCATTTAGATAAGGTAATATAATTCAGTAAATTCAAATTAGGAGTTATAATGTCTGAAATAGAAAAAAAAGAAATTAAAGTTGAAGGTGCAACGGTACCATTTTATGAATATACTATAGGTGAAACTCAATATTATGAGTTTGATACATCTAAATGTGGTCCTCCAGAACCAATGGTGAATGCAATGTCTGGATTGAAAATGATTGATAGTCCCAATAAAAAAGTTGTGATGATTAACCATAAAAAACCAATGGGTTTACTTGATAAAATTGGTGAAAATTATGATATAGAAACACAAAAAATGGAAGATGGGCGTGTTAAATTAATTTTTTCTTACAAGGTAGGAAAAAGTGATAATGCAGATCTTAATGATGCTGCTTGTCAGGGATAGGTAGATAGGTAAATGAAAGCAATTTCTAGTGATTTTGCACCACCACTCAAGCTAATCTCTCCATTCTTTAATGCAGGTGTCACCTTTTATCTCTTCTCAATGCTGGCTTTACTTTTCTTTAAGCCATCGTTTGCCTATGAGCAAATGGATGTAGCAGGATGGGTTCACCTCTTTTTATTGGGTTTTGTAATGATGGTTATTTTTGGTGCTATGGCACAGCTTATTCCTGTGGTACTTGAAGCAGGACATGTTGTAGTAGATGTCTATTATGTTATTTTTCCTTTGTTGCTGGTAGGTACCTCCCTTATGGTATTTGGTTTTTGGTTGGTACCGAGTATTCTTCCTTATGGTGGATTATTGGTACTTGTTGCTATGATGATTTTTGCTGTAGAAAATGTGGCAACACTTAAAAAAACCAGCATTCGAACATTGACGATAGATGCTGTTGCATGGAGTAACGGATACCTGCTACTTGGTATTCTTACGGGGTTTGCCATTGCACTTGGGTTAAGTGGAAATTTAGATATCAATATACCACTCATGTTAAAAGCGCATGTGTATGCAGTACTCGGTGGATATGTTGTTTTGACTATTATTGGATTGTCTTTGATTCTTATACCAATGTTTTCTTTAGCTCACGGCTTTGAAGAAACAGCAATTCATAGGGCATTTAAATGGGTAATAACTGGTGTAGCGGTTGTTTTTGTAGGAGCCCTTTCTTCTCAGGAATGGTTGATGTATTTAGGTTATGCTATCAATACGGTAGGGGTTCTTTTTTATATTTGGCAGATATATATTATTGCCAAACTGACTGTACGTAAAGAGTTGGATATTTGGGCAAAGTCTATGATATTTGCATTTGGAACACTAATACTCTCTCTGCTGCTGGGGCTAGCCTATTTTGTAAGTGGTATAGAAAGTATTTTGCATGCATCAGTATGGTTCTTGCTGTTAGGCTTCATCTCATCTATGATTACAGGGCACCTTTATAAAATTGTGCCTTTTTTAGTATGGTTTGAGCGTTTTGCACCGTTGGTTGGAAAAGAGAAAGTACCTATGCTTCATGAAATGTATTCAAAAGAAGGTGCATCTATGATGTTTTGGTTTACAGCAGTAGGGGTGATGATTGCTGGATTGGGATTACTTTTTGAAAGTGATATACTTTTTAAAGCAGGGGGTAGCTTCTTGTTTACCGGAGCAATTTTCCTCTACATCACTATGAGAAAAATGTTAGCATATGGGAAATAACCCTATCACATAAATAAATAAAGAAGGAAGTAAGCATGTGTAATATAACGAAAGAAAAAGTATTTGAAGCTATTAGTACTGTTATTGATCCTGAAGTTGGATTTAACCTTGTAGAAATGGGACTCATCTATGATGCAATTGTTGATGATGCGTGCAATGTTCATGTCATTATGACACTCTCTACACAAGGATGCCCTTTACATCAAATGATAAAGCAATGGGTAGAAGAAGCTGTTGCTAAACTTGAAGGTGTCGGTACTATTGAGATAGAAGTAGTATGGGAACCAGCATGGAATATCTCTATGGCAGATGAGAATGTAAAAAAAGCTTTAGGTGGAATGTAGTTGTATAGAGGTTTTCTAAAGATAGTACATCAAAATATTTGATGTACTTTGTATGTTTAAAAAGATATATTAAAGCATCAAAAATATTTTTTTAATTATTTTATCTACTTAATTATATTATTATTTGAAATAATTGATTTATATCAATCATTAGGATTATTGATGATGATATTCTAAAACATGTAGAAGGAAAGGGTACTTTTAACAATAAGTGCCTTAATAAACTGATACAGGAGCGGCATTTCAAATATTTAAAATAGGAATGGCGTAGTATAGATATTGGATGAGGTAATATATTTGATGAACATATAATGATGTTCTTTAAGTATATTAGGAAAAGTAAAAGTAAAAAAAGGAGTATAAAGATGAAAAGAATAATGATGCTTTCAGTAGTAACATCAAGTCTTATCTTAGCGGGGGGAGACATAGCACCTGTTGAAAAAGTAGTAGTAGCACCAACAGCAGAGGCGTTTACATTTTTCAATAATGTTACAGCAAAAGGTGAAATTCGTCCGAGATATGAATTTGTAGATACAGACAATGCAGTGAAAGACGCAAGTGCATTTACAAACAGACTTACATTAGGTATTAGTGCAGATTTATTTCAAATAGATGGACTATCTACCTATTTGGAGGCTACAAATGTTGCTGGTTATGGTGATTACTGGGATCTTTCCAATGATGATATCGGCGATAAAGGTGTATATAATGTAGTGGCTGATCCTTCACAAACACGTATTACACAAGCATATGTTGATTATGCTTTTGGTAAAACACTTGTTAGAGCAGGTCGTCAAGGTGTAAACTTGGATAACCAACGTTTTATTGGTACAGTAAACTGGAGACAAATGCCACAAACGTATGATGCAGTAGCCGTTATTAATAATGATGTTGAAAATCTCTCTTTACTTGCAGCATATGTATGGCGTGTGAATACAATCTTTGATGCAGATACAGTTAAACCAGTAGGTGATAGTTTCGATACAGGAACAGTACTCTTACATGCTAGTTACAAAATGATGGATGCGCTTACCTTAACAGGATATGCATATATGATTGAAGACATTCATGATACCTATGGTATCGCAGCAACTGGTAAATTTGCATTAGGTGAAGGTACAGGGTTGTCTTACCGTGCAGAGTATGCATCTCAAACAGATCCATCATTTGAAGATCTTACCAAAAATAAAACTGCAGATGCTGACTACTACAACTTAGAAGCAACATTGAACATGAGTGGATTCCTTGCTGGTGCAAGATATGAAGTTTTAGGTGCTGGAAATGGTGGTAATGCTGCCTTTAGTACACCTCTTGCGACACTACATGGACAAAATGGTTGGGCTGATATGTTCTTAGGGACACCAGATGATGGTCTTGTAGACGTGAATGGTATGATTGGATACAAAGCCAAAGGATTTGGTGTAGCAAAAATAGTTTATCATGATTTCTCTAGCGATAGAGGTAATACAGACTATGGTACAGAGACAGATGTATTGTATAAAAACAAAATCTCTGCAGTCAAAGGACTCACGGGTATGTTAAAAGCATCATTCTATAGTGCAGATGCATACAAAGTTGATACAACAAAATATTGGGTTATGCTAGACTATAAATTTTAGACCCCCTTTTTAAATACATAAGGCACATACTGTGCCTTATAGAAATCTCAAAATACGTTATCTAATAATAGTTTAGGTTTCTGTGGTATACTTTTCTTGATTTAAATCAAGGAAATGTGAATGCTGGAACTCAAAGATATTCCCCTTTTTTCAAAACTTAGTCCAACACAGTTAGATGAACTGCAAGGACAAATGCATATCCATCATTATGAAAAAGACAGTATTGTCTTTTATGAAGGGGATGAGAGTGAATATCTGCACATTTTACTTGATGGTAGGGTGAGACTGTACAAAACTGCACCAAAGGGTACACAAGTACATATGCATAACTTTGCAGCACCAGAAATTATAGCGCTGTTTGCAGCATTTGAACAGATACCTTTTCCCGCAACTTGTGAGTTTTTAGGAGAAGGTACAGTAGGGCTTCTTCCTCTGAGTAAAATTTATGATTGCATGAAAAATGTGGATTTTTCTATCTCTTTGGTTTCTGCTCTTTCAAAGCGTATGAAACTTCTTGCTAACCTTTTACATAAAGAAACCATCTATTCCACTGAAGCTAAAATTGCAGATCTTGTACTGAATAATTCTGCAGTATTTGAACGTCTTAAAAACAATGAAATAGCCTCTATTTTAAATATGACACCAGAGACACTTTCCCGGATATTGACAAAAATGAAAAAAGAAAAAATTATTATAATTAAAAAACATATTGTAATGATTTTGAATGAAAATGCACTACGTAAAATTATAGAAACAAATTGCATGGGAAATTAACATCAATATAATTGATACTTTTGGATAGTTTAACTTATAGTTTAAAACGTCATTTTCTCTAAGATTTATCATTCTTATAAATTATTTTTATATAAATCTCTAATAATTGATATGTGTCAATAATTACACTCCTTTATAGTGATATTCTAGATATGTAGATAAATCTAAAGGAGGAACAATGTCATTAAATAGACGTGATTTTTTAAAAAATTCAGCAGCAGTGGCAGCAGCAGGCGCAGTAGGTATTACTGTCCCTCAAGAAGCTGAGGCAGCAGCAAAACAAGCTGAATCTAAATGGAGATGGGACAAGGCGGCTTGTCGTTTCTGTGGTACTGGTTGTGGGATTATGCTTGCGACGAAGAATGGTAGAATCGTTGCAGTAAAAGGTGATCCTGCAGCTCCAGTAAATAGAGGACTTAACTGTATTAAGGGTTACTTTAATGCGAAAATTATGTATGGAGCAGATAGACTTAAAACACCACTGCTTCGTATGAATGATAAAGGTGAATTCGATAAAAAAGGTAAGTTTAAACCAGTAAGCTGGAAGCGTGCTTTTGATGAGATGGAACTTAACATTAGAAAAGCACTTAAGGCTTCTGGTCCTGAAGGTGTTGGTATTTTTGCCTCAGGTCAATACACTGTTATGGAAGGGTATGCTGCACAGAAAATGATGAAAGCAGGTTTCCGTTCTAACGCTATTGATCCAAATGCAAGACACTGTATGGCATCTGCGGTTGTTGGTTTCTATCAAACATTTGGTATTGATGAGCCATCAGGATGTTATGATGATATTGAATTAACAGATACGATTATCTCATGGGGTTCAAATATGGCAGAGATGCACCCTATTTTATGGTCAAGGGTAACAGATAGAAAACTCTCTAATCCTGACAAAGTAAAAGTAGTCAATATCTCTACGTATAGACATAGAACATCTGATATTGCAGATATTGAGATTATCTTTACACCAAATACAGACTTGGCATTGTGGAACTATGTTGCACGTGAAATTGTTATGAGAGATGATAAAGAAAAAATCATCGATTGGGATTTTGTGAAAGAGCATATGGTCTTTGCAACAGGCCCTGCGAATATCGGATACGGTATGAGAAGAAAAGGTGAGAAGTCTATCACCCCTGTAAACAAAGATGGAAGTGCAGGTAAATACTCAGCATTAGAGATGCAAACCATCAATAAAGAAATGTCTAAAGTACTTTCTGAAAATGAAGGAAAAGCACTCGAGCCATATGGTTACAAAGCCGGCGAGACTATGAAAAATACAGCGGGTACATTGAAGCACTGGGAAATCTCTTTTGAAGAGTATAAAAAGTCCTTAGAGCCGTATACACTTGAGTATACTGCCAAAGTAGCCAAAGGTGATCCAAATGAAGATATCGAAGTCTTTAAGAAAAAACTTCAAGCACTTGCAGACCTTTACATAGAGAAAAACAGAAAAGTGGTTTCATTCTGGACTATGGGTATGAACCAACATACACGTGGTACATGGGTAAATACACTTTCGTACAATGTTCACTTTATGTTAAATAAGCAAGCTAAACCAGGTTCTGGTGCATTCTCACTTACAGGTCAACCATCTGCGTGTGGTACAGCTAGAGAAGTAGGAACATTCTGTCACAGACTTCCAGCTGACTTGATGGTGAAAAACCCTAAACATAGAAAAATTGCAGAGAAAAAATGGTCAATCCCAGAAGGTACACTAAACCCTGTAGGTAATCAGCACATCATGAAAATTCATAGAGATATTGAAGATGGTGTGATTAAATTTGCATGGGTAAATGTATGTAATGCTTACCAGGATTCTGCGTCAGCCTCTCACTGGATTAAAGCAGCGCGTGAGATGGATAACTTTATCGTGACTTCAGATGGATACCCTGGTATTTCAGCAAAAGTATCGGATTTAGTACTTCCATCAGCGATGATTTATGAAAAATGGGGTGCGTATGGAAATGCAGAGCGTCGTACACAGCACTGGAGACAACAAGTACTTCCTGTAGGTGACGCAATGTCTGATACATGGCAGTGGGTTGAACTTTCTAAACGCTTTACTGTCAAAGATTTATGGGGTAAATATACACTTAGAAATAAAAAAGTATTACCTGATGTCATTAAAGATGCATTAAAAATGGGATATACAGAAGATACAACAATGTATGAAGTTTTATTTGCAAATAAAAAAGCAAAATCTTACAAAATTGATATGAAAAAATTCCCTCAACAAGGTTACGACAACTCAGAGTGTTTGGGTGATAGTAGAAATGTTAAAGGCTCAGATGGTGAAGTGTTTAAAGGGTATGGATTTATGATTCATGAATACCTCTTTGAAGAGTATGCAAGCTTTGGTAGAGGACATGGCCATGACCTTGCGCCGTTTACTACATATCATAAAGTAAGAGGACTCAAATGGCCGGTTGTTGATGGTAAAGAGACACCTTGGAGATTTAATGTCAAGTATGACCCTTATGCAGCAAAAGCAGCTAAAGAAGCTGGCTTAAAAGACTTTGCATTCTATGGACCATTGGCTAAGGCATTGGCTCAAGGTGATCTTAAAGGTATTAAAGACAAAAACAAAAAGTCACTTAAAAATAAAGCCAAAATCTATGCAAGACCATACATGGAGCCACCTGAAATACCAGATAAAGAGTATGATACATGGCTCTGTACAGGGCGTGTACTAGAACACTGGCACTCAGGTACAATGACGATGAGAGTTCCTGAACTCTTCCGTGCGGTACCAGAAGCACTTTGTTACATGAACCCTAAAGATGCCAAAGAAAAAGGCTTCAAACAAGGTGGTTTGATTTGGATTGATTCACGTCGTGGTAAGGTCAAAGCAAGAGTGGAGACACGAGGACGTAACAGACCACCACAAGGACTTGTATTTGTACCTTGGTTTGATGAAAAAGTCTTTATCAACAAAGTGTGTCTTGATGCGACATGTCCAATGTCAAAACAGACTGACTACAAGAAATGTGCAGTTAAACTCTATAAGGCATAACAGATATGGCACACTCTAATAACAGACGAAATTTTATGGCGACAACCCTACAAAGTGTAGGGCTTGCTGCACTTGGTGGAATGTTGTGGAGTGGGTACACTGATTCTGTGAAAGCGTCACCTTTGGTACTTAGACCTCCTGGTGCATTGCCTGAAAAAGATTTTTTGAGGGCATGCATCAAATGTGGTTTGTGTGCGGAAGCCTGCGTAAATAGAGATACCAATAGAAATACTCAAACAGGTGAACAAAGAGAAGGTACGCTCAAGATGGCAAAAGGAGGAGACTCTGTACTGATAGGTACACCATTTTTTGAGCCCCTGGATGTTCCATGCTATATGTGTGAGGATATCCCTTGTGTACCTGTATGTCCCTCAGGTGCCTTAGATATGCCTAGCTTACTTAATGAAAAAAAAGAGCTAGATATTCGTAAAGCATCTATGGGATTAGCCGTGGTACATAAAGAGTCATGTATCTCTTTCTGGGGTATACAGTGTGATGCTTGTTATAGAGCGTGTCCATTGTTAGATAGTGCGATTACGATTGAGTATCAAAAAAATGAGAGAACAGGTAAGCATGCCTATTTATTACCGATAGTACATGATGATGCATGTACTGGCTGTGGTCTTTGTGAAAAAGCATGTGTGACTGAAAAACCAGCGATTTTTGTGTTGCCTAATGAGGTAGCCAAAGGGAAGGCAGGTGATTATTATGTCAAAGGTTGGGATGTAAAAGACCAAGAACGTGTAGGTGACGCAAAAGCGATACATACACAGACAGAGCGAAGTGAAAAAGAGCCTTCTGATTATCTTAATATGGAGGTAGAGTACTAATGAAAAATATGAAGTATCTGCTCCTTAGACGGACAACACAGATAGGAATTTTGTTTTTATACTTTGCTGCCAATGCATATGGTTGGCATATCTTGGAAGGAACCTTTGGTACTTCTATACTCTTTGGTATTATTCCTTTAGCTGACCCGTACAATACCTTACAGGTACTCGCAACAGGGTTTGTGTTAGGCTCGGATGTACTTTTAGGTGCAGCGATTATCACACTGTTCTACTTTCTGGTAGGTGGTCGCGCATTTTGTTCTTGGGTTTGTCCTATTAACATGGTGACAGACTTGGCAAACTGGCTTAGACGTAAATTTAACCTTGACAAAGAAGAGGTGAATTACCGTTTTTTAAAACGAAGTGCTAG
>JALXBG010000113.1 GCA_026991605.1 Sulfurovum sp. | reverse complement strand
GTACATGGCAAAAGATGTATGGCTTAAAATTCCACAATTGCTAAACTTGAGTTAAGGAGGAGATATCTATGACAAAATCAATGAAACAAGACAATAACTTTATCGAAGGTAGAAGAAGCTTCCTTAAGGGTACAGCATATTCTGTAGCAGGTGCAACACTTGCAGCAGGTGTATTTGAAACTGTAGCGAGTACTCCTGCTGTAGCAGAAGAGACAAAATTTACCGCTACACCTAAAACACTTCAGTTCTACCCACCTTTAGAAGAGTGGGATAGCTTTAAAGAGCTTGATGGAAATGATTGGAAAAGAGGTGGTGTTGGTAGGAACGGTATCCAAAATGAAGCAAACCCCGATGGTATTAAAGTTAATGAATTTATGCTTGTACCAACAGTATGTTCTAACTGTGAAGCACAGTGTGGATTGACAGCATGGGTAGAAATTGGTGAGTATAAAAAAACTAAAGATCCTAGAACACTCCGTGTTAAAAAATACATGGGTAATCCGCTACATGCTGGTTCACGCGGTAGAAACTGTGCTAAAGGATATGCAACACAATCACAAATGTATGATCCAGACAGAATTCCTTTCCCACTAAAAAGAGCACCAGGTTCTAAAAGAGGTGAAGGTAAGTGGATTAGAACTACTTGGGATACAGCTATGGCTGAAATCGGGAAGAAAATGCATGATACGCTTAAAAAAGGTGATGAAGTCTCTAAAAAGATGATTATGTACCATGTAGGTCGTCCAAATGAAAATGGTTTTGGACATCGTGTACCACACTCTATGGGACTTGATGGCTATAATTCTCATACAAATATCTGTTCTGCAGGTGCGAGAGAAGGAACGATTCAATGGGCAAATGATGATAGAAACTCTCCAGATTGGGCTAATTCAAAATTGATTTTCCTTCAATCGTCACATGCTGCAGATGCGGGACACTACTTCCAGCAGTCAGCAGGATATATTGCAGATGCACGTAAAAAAGGTGCAAAAATGGTTGTCTTGGATCCAAGACTTTCTAACTCTGCAGGTATGGCTGACCTGTGGTTACCAGTATGGCCAGGAACAGAGACAGCACTTTACCTTTATCTTGCAAACAGAATTTTAAATGATACTGCTATTGATGGCAGTAGTCTTGTAAATCACGAGTTTGTAAAAAACTGGATTAACTGGCAACAACTTATGAATGATACTGCACATCTTCAGTTTATGCTAAATGAAGGGCTTATTAAAGAACTTCCAGCAGATAATAGCTATGAAAGCTTTATTAAATTTATGCAAGATTTCTACGCTCCATACACAAAAGAGTTTGTAACTAAAGAGTGTAAAATTGAAGGTTATGAGCATAAATTAGATGAACTTTACGATATGTTTATTGATGCAGGTGATAGAATTTCTACATTTCTTTGGAGAGCAGGACCAATTGCCCATAGAGGTGGATGGATGATAACACGTGCTGGTTTCTTACCACTTGTACTTAGAGGTGCATTGGCAGGTGACATAGGTGGTACAGGAATGCACCATTGGCACGTTATTTCAGTCAATGGTAAGGGTGATGCAGCAACAGTTGAAGGAAAAAGACCTCCACGAGTAGATGTTTGGAATGAAATTGCTTGGCCACCAGAATATCCATTGAGTTCGTACGAAATGTCTCATATTATGCCTCACCTTCTTATGGATGATGAATGGAGAGCAAAATGGAAAGAAAAAGGGCTTACAAGTATCCCTGAGAAATTGGCAGTATGGATTCCACGTATGTATAACCCAGTTTGGATTAACCCAGATGGATTTAGATGGATTGAAGCACTTAAACGTGAAGATAAGATTGAACTCTCATTCAACCTTTCTCCAACATGGTCTGAGACTAACTGGTACTGTGATTATGTACTTCCAGTAGGACTTGCGGGTGAAAGACATGATCAATCATCTGAGGCTACAAAACCAGCAAAATGGTTATCATTTAAAAACCCTGCACTTCGTGTAGCGTTAGAAAAAAATGGTTGGAAGCCAAAAGATCCGGCACGTGCAACACTTGAAGCACATATGGCTTCAGGTCTTGGTGAAATTTGGGAAGAGATGGAATTTTGGATGAATATTATGGTTTATCATGTTGATCCAGATGGTAGTCTTGGTATAAGAAAGTTTTGGGCTTCGAAAGAAGATCCTACACGACCGACTACAATACCTGAATGGTATCAAGCAGCATTAGATAAAATACCAAACCTTAGACGTACGGCAAAAGCGAAATACCCTGATTCTAAGTATCCTAACTATGAGATGATGAGAGATATGGGTACATGGTTGGAAGAAGACAATATCTATAAACCACAAGAAAGACCACTTAAAAAAGTAGATGGTA
Source organism: Sulfurovum sp. (assembly GCA_026991605.1). Classification (GTDB taxonomy): domain Bacteria; phylum Campylobacterota; class Campylobacteria; order Campylobacterales; family Sulfurovaceae; genus Sulfurovum. The sequence continues at coordinate 12,629 of JALXBG010000113.1, read as the reverse complement.
AATATATCGCGCATGGTCATGAATATACTGAAGATGAAGTCACTATTGACGAATATGGTACGATTAAAGTTGAAGACCATGTTTTTGGTGGAGAAAAGAAAATTGGTGTGGTTGTTAAAGATGAAGCAAAACAAGGATGGCATACACTCTCTGGAAAACTTGAGTTTTATTCTAAATGGTTTGCAGAGTGGAAATGGCCAGAATATGCTATACCATTCTATCCAAGAAGTGCAGAAGAGCGTAAAAAGTATGTTCAAATTGTTACTCAGGTACACCATGACTTTATTGATCCTGCAAAAAATGAATTTGCACTCAATACAGTATTTAGATTGCCATACAACATTCACACTCGTTCGGTAAACTCTAAACACCTTATGGAGATTTCACAAAACCATAACCCAGTATGGATTGCAACACAAGATGCTGATCGTATGAACATTAAACGTGGTGATGCGATTAAAGTAACGATTTCTGATACTGTTTCTGGATTAGTATCTGGTTACTTCATCGCGATGGCAGTACCAACAGAGGGTTCTATGCCAGGAGTACTTCAATGTTCACACCATGCAGGTAGATGGAAACTTAAAAATGCTGTAGATATTCCAGGATTTAAACATAAACTAGGTGTTATGGGACTTGGTGCACCATTGTACGATATGACGATGGATGGTAAAGTGGGTACGTTGAAACCTAAAGAAGGAATCATCGAGGGCATGCTATCACGTAAAGATACATGGCAGTTTAAAGAGTATAACAAAGACCTTGACAATATTTGGTGGGATGGTCTTTCTGGTGCTTGGCAAAATGCTGTTGCCCCTTCACATCCAGATCCAATTGCGGGTAACCATGCATGGCACCAAAAAGTACGCATAGAAAAAGCTGCACCAACAGATAAAATTGGTGACATCTATGTCAACTATGACAACAATATGAAAGTATACCAAGCATGGAGAGACAAATTGACTCGTCCATTGGCTAAAGGTGATACGTTGAGACGTCCAGTACATATTAAACGTCCAGCTGTACCACTTTCACTTAAAGCTTACACTGTAGATATTACAAGCTAAGGTTTACTTTTAAGAGCAGACTATGATGTCTGCTCTGTTCATATACTATTTCCCAGATAACTCATTCTATTAAGTTTTATTTATCTTGAAAGTGGTATAGTGCCAACAATAATACTCTGTCCTAGAATGATAAAAGGTGAATAATGAATACAATGAAACAAGAGGTAGAAAACCGTATTGCCATTTATGGTTTGATATCAAGATTGATGCTGAATGAAGTGGATGAAACATTTTTAAAACAGATTGAAAGTGATGAAGACATGCTCTCTTTCTTCCCTAACTATAGAGATTGGGATAAACGTAAAGAAATAGAAGTTTCTGAACTTATTGAGCGTTATTACAATGTAGATTTTGCCAATCTTTTTATTATGCACTTGGTGCCGTATGAAACTTTCTATATACGTGATGACCAGATGGTAGAGAGTGGAGGAGACAATCCTGTACTTGAACTCTATAATGCACTTGATTTCCGTGTAAATTTGAGCGGTGCAAGAGTACTTAGTCCCGATCATATTGGTGTGGAATTAGAGTTTATGTATATGCTTTGTGTGGCACTCCAAAAAGCACTGGATGCTGATGACAAAGAGGGTATCTGTGAAGTACTTCAAATCCAACATGGTTTCTTGAAAGACCACTTGTTGGAGTGGGCACCGATGTTTCTTATCAATGCTAAACGTGAATCTCGTACACCACTGTACCATGATGGTGCAGAACTCACACTAGAGTTTTTACTCAGTGATTTTCAATATGTTACAGAACAACTTGCAGTACACTGTAAAGAAGAAAACTAGTCGATGAAACTGCATTTTGATGTAGGCTTGTGTGTACGAGCCAAAAGTAAATTTTCCATTTGTGAAAAGTGTGTACATGCAGCACCCCAGAGTATCACAATGCAGGAGAATTTGCCTAGTTTTAAAGTGAGTACTGGGCTGGAAGCCGCTGCTTGTGTAGGTGCGTGTCCGACAGAAGCACTTTCCCTTTCAGACTTTTCAACGACAGAGTTCTTTTTTACATTTCTTGAATCCAAAGTAAGACTCATTAGCCCTAAGTTTAATGTGCCTTGTATTTCTGTATTGAGTGTTGAGCATCTTATTTCCCTAGCACTGGCAAGTGATGAACCTGTGATTTTAGACCTGGCGAGTTATGATGCAGAAAGTCATGTTTTAGAGCAGATAGAAGCGCGTATAGAAGAAGCAAATTTTGTGCTCTCTTCATTTTCGGATAAACAGTTAGAAACCAATTTAGATGAAGATATCTCTATTACAAAGAGTGAGAATAGTGAAGAAGCTACACGTCGTGATTTTCTTGCGTCAGCTTCTATCAAAGGCGCGTTAAAACATAAAAAAGCCTTTGATGATGCAGTCGATGCAGAAGAGTTACAACTTTTTGAGATTGGTGATGATGTTATCGCCAAAATAAAAGACAAACAGCTTCCAAATAAACGTAAAATACTTTTTACAACACTCAAACGTGCAGGGGTACCAGATGTGTTTGAAGTTTTACCAGAAGAAGAGGTGAGTTTTACTTCTCAGAAATTTGTCGATGAGAGCTGTACCAACTGTCAGATATGTTATCGTGTTTGCCCAACGGGTGCACTTACTACTGATAAAAAGTTTTCACTTATAAACTTTGATGCTATGCTTTGTGTAAAGTGTCATCTTTGTCATGATGTGTGTGAGCCTGATGCAATTCACTTGCAACCAAGCTATGAGATAAAAGAGTTTTTCGAACCTACACAACGTACTTTGGCAACATTTGATATCAAACGTTGTAATGAATGTGGTAATCCCTTTACCTATATTGGGGGCGTGTTAGAATGTCCACGTTGTATGGATGAAGAAGATGAAGCAATATTTTTACATCAAAATGCGAAGCGTATGGAAAAAGATTTAAAAGAAAAAGAAAAAAGTGAGGAGGAATAGATGCAACCTCATGAAATAAAACCCGATACCGGTCTTTGTACAATTTTGGGTTACAATGCACAAACAGGATATATGCGACGTTACTTTAATAAGATAATGAAACATAACAATAGAAATGCCACAGCAATTGCTTTGAATATCTCGGATGAACATTTCGATTTTACTATGAGTAATGTAGGAGAATCTAAAGTAGATAAGATGATGATAGAAAAAGAATTTTCTGATAAAGCGCTCGCTTACTGTGAAGATTTAAATGCCTGTGCAAAAAGAGAAAAACGTATAGACTTTGTAGAGGTGAGTGATGGAAAAGTATATGGATATTGTTTGGATGATGAAGCAAAAGCACTGTTTAATCGTCCAGAACTCATAGATGAACAAAATCTTTTTGTTGCTAAGATGATGTTACTAGCGAAGCGTTGGTTTGATGTAAAAATAGAAGTGGATGACATACCACTATTAATAGGAGTATAATGATGAGAGATATGAATGATTTAAGAAAAGAGTTTGAGAATTTTAAGATAAATGAAGAAGAATGTATCGACGGGAGTTGTGAGACGGATGAGACAAATCTCCGTGACTACCCATCATACACAGAAGCACTCTATTCACAGATTGTTGCACCTTCTGTAAGTGGTATATATATTTCACGTTGGGATATTAAAGATATCGCCTCTGTAGCTGGGGATGATATGGCTATTCACCCACGTAAACGTATGTTTGAGCTTCTTATGAAGTATGCAGTGCATAAAGAAAATATGGTAGCAGTACTAGATGAGATGAAAAAACATTTTGAAGACAAAATAGCGATTTACGATGAATTTATTACTAATTATCCTGCTTCAGCAGTTGTATTTCAACCTAAAATTGAAAAGGCTAGAAAAACTATAAAATTATTTCCAGAAATTATTGAAGAGTATTTTGAATAGAGAGTCTTGAAACATTTTTCTCTATTTTTGTATTTGGGTTAGAAATTTCTTAGATTCTTTTAGTGATTTGATGTATAATAGAACCCTTTGGATAATCACATAGGAGTCTATGATGTTGGCTAAAATACAGGCTTTATCACTATTTATTTTTATATTACTTCCTTTTGCACTCTATGCAAACGACAATAATACCACACAATCTAACATTGAACAAAATCTTACTTTTACTGAAACGTATTGGAAACTCGTGGATCTAAATGAACATATTCTTTCACCCGAAAAAATGAATCGTGATGCACATATAGTATTTTCACATATTAAAGAGGGGAAGGGTACCTTTAAAGGTGCTTCTGGTTGCAATGATATGCTTGGTAAATATAAAGGTAATGATAATAATATCAGTATCGATACAAAACATATAGCAATGACAAGAATGGCATGTCCTTACATGGAAATAGAAACACAATTTATTGCTGCATTGGGTAAGGTAACTACATGGAAAATGAATGTAGATTATCTATCATTACTAGATGATAAAGGTATGCCAATCGCACTTTTTAGAGCAGTAAAAAATCTAAAAAAATAGAACTTCATAATACGTTTTAGAGTATAATTAGGTATATATTAACAAAAAGGTACAGTATGTCAGAAATTACTAAAGAAAAAACACTTGAATACCATAAAAATGGAAAAATAGGGATTAATCTCACAAAACCATGTGACTCTCAATATGAACTTTCTCTTGCCTACACTCCCGGAGTAGCTATCCCCTGTCTTGAAATAGAAAAAGATGAAAATCTCGTGTTTGAATATACCAACAAAGCTAATCTAGTAGCAGTAGTTTCTGATGGAACAGCCGTACTTGGGTTAGGAGATATTGGACCTTTGGCATCTAAGCCTGTGATGGAAGGGAAATCAGTTCTTTTTAAAAAATTTGCTAATGTAGATGCTTTTGATATAGAACTTGATGTACACTCTGTAGAGGAGATTGTGGCAACGTGTAAAGCTATTGCCCCGACATTTGGTGGGATAAACCTTGAAGATATCTCTGCACCAAGATGTTTTGAGATAGAGCGTATTTTGAAAGAAGAGCTTGATATTCCTGTCTTTCATGACGACCAGCATGGAACTGCCATCATTACTACAGCAGGACTCATGAACGTACTTGAACTTACAGGTAAAAAAGTAGAAAATATTAAAATTGTTGTCAATGGTGCAGGTGCAGCAGGGATATCTTGTGCGAAGATGTATAGGAAGCTTGGGGTTGGAAATATCGTTATGTGTGACTCTAAAGGAGTGATATCAACTTCAAGAACAGATTTAAATACATACAAAGCAGAATTTGCTGTAGAGACAGAAGACAAAACACTTTCAGATGCCATTAAAGGTGCAGATATGTTCTTAGGACTCTCGGTTGCGGGTGCTTTAAATAAAGAGATGGTAGCTTCTATGGCTCCTGAACCTGTTATCTTCGCGCTTGCCAACCCTACACCTGAGATACTCCCTGAAGAGATTAAAGCGGTACGTGATGATGCCATCATTGCCACTGGTCGTTCGGACTATCCTAACCAAACAAACAATGTACTTGGATTCCCTTTCATCTTTAGAGGTGCCTTGGATGTACGTGCAAAGAAGATAACCGAGGGCATGAAAATGGCAGCAGCCAAAGCACTTGCTGCGCTTGCCAAAGAGCCTGTACCTTACTATGTGAAAGCTGCGTACCATAATGACCATATAGAGTATGGTAAAGAGCATATCATTCCTCTACCATTTAATAAAGAAGCACTCATCTGGGTTGCCTCAGCTGTAGCTAAAACTGCTTTTGAAGAGGGTGTTGCAAGAGTAGACAGTTATGATGATGAAGTCTATAAAGAGCATCTAAGATGCATTATTTATGGTTGTCCTGAAGATGCTGAATAGATGAAATTTAAGACCTACCTAGATCTTTATCAACTATTGGAAGTGGATAACAGTACAAAAGCACAGAGACGTGCTTTTGGTTTGTCACATGTTTTGTTGAAAAACAAACCCTTAGAGCAGTTGATGGCTTGGGTAAAGGAAAACAAACAGAAGTTAAAAACACCTCTGTTGTCTGATATTTTTACCTCTTATTTGTATGGTATCTCTTTCACGTTAATCATCGTTGGATTTGTAGTAGGCTTTTTCTCTGGTGTGACCTTGCTAAACTATAATGGTCATGCTCCTGTCAATGTCATCTATTTTATGGCAATGGTTATAGTATTGCCTCTTTTGACGATGACACTCACACTCTTTTCTATGATAAAAGCACATCAGTCAAGGTCTGTACTTATCCACCTCTCCCCCTCGTACTGGATGGAGAAAATCGTAGCACTTTTACCACGAAAGATACAAGAGAACTTGGAGAATCTGAAACTCAATCCTCTCTTGGCAAACTGGATTGTCATTAAACGTTCACAGTCCATAGCACTTTTCTTTTCACTTGGTTTGTTAGTGTCACTGTTATTGATGGTTGCTACAAAAGATATTGCGTTTGCGTGGAGTACAACGTTGCACATAAGCCCTGAAGCGTTTCACTCTTTTTTAAATACCTTAGCCTTTCCATGGCGGTCTTGGTTTCCTTCTGCTGTACCTTCTTTGGAGCTAATAGAACAAAGCCAGTACTTTAGACTAGGAGATGGTCTTAGTGAAAAGATGATAAGCCATGCTTCAAAACTGGGAGAGTGGTGGAAATTTCTAGCCTTTGCTACACTTTTTTATGCCATTATTTTACGTTTTTTCATGCTTCTTCTCGCAACACTTGGCTGGCAGATTGCTGTGAAAAAGTCTCTCTTTAGCCTAGAAGGTGTGAGTATGCTTCTAAGAGATATGAATGAACCTATTATCTCCACACATGCACAAGAGGAAGAGCTAACAGATACTACATCTAAAGAAGGTGTATTGCAAACGATTAATACCTTGGATGCCTCTTATGATGTAGCACAGGGTTGGGCGATGTCAGAAGAACAACTCCATGTTTTAAATGATGCTATGGGAGTCATCACCCCTTTGGTATATGATGTAGGGGGTACCAATAGCTTGGAAGAGGATGCAGAAATCATCCATAAGAGTCATGGAGAAGTGTTACTCTATGTGAAGGCATGGGAGCCTCCTACTATGGATTATTTGGAAGTTTTGGTAAAGCAGGTAGATAGAGTTATCATTGTGCCAGTTGGTACTGAAGAACAAGGCTACAAGGCCGATGAAAAAATGATACAAATATGGATTAAGAAACTGGCTCAGATTGAAAGTAATAAAGTATGGTTAAAAAAGCGTTCTAGTGGCAAAAAAGCAGCTAAGGAGACAGACCATGCCGAGTCGTAGACAAACGTATCCTAAATTTGCCGTAGTAGGACATCCGAACAAAGGTAAAAGCTCTATCGTTTCTGCACTTGCATTGGATGATACAGTGAAGATATCGGATGTACCGGGAACCACGACCAAGCAACGCTCTTTTCCTCTAAGTGTTGATGGAAAAATACTCTATGAACTTTTAGACACCCCAGGCTTTCAACGTGCCAGACAGGTATTGGCATGGCTTGAAAAACATGATGTCTCTGCAGACAAACGCCATGAAGTCGTACAGGCATTTATCAATACCCACAAAGACGATGCAAAATTTAATGATGAAATAGAGCTGCTTACTCCTATTATGGAAGGTGCTGGTATTATCTACGTGGTTGATGGCTCGAAACCTTATGGGGAAGAGTATGAGGCAGAGATGGAGATACTTCGCTGGACAGGACAGCCCTCTATGGCACTCATAAACCATATAGATGAAAGTGATTACTCGCAGGAGTGGAAGAGGGCATTGGGACAGTACTTTAAAATGGTGCGTACCTTTAACCCTATGGCAACAGATGTGTCGCAGCACATTAGCATACTTGAGAGTATGGCACAGCTTAAAGAGGAGTGGATAGCTCCTGTCAAACAGTCCATTAAGCTCTTTGAAGCCTATCATGAGCAGATGCTTCGTCAAAGTGCAGAGGCTATTGCAAAACTTGTAAGTGAATCGCTCAGTGATGTGGAGACTTTGACACTAGGAGATGCGGAAGCACAAGACGTGGACAAAAAAGCACTCAAAGAGAAGTACAAAGAGAAGCTGCGATTTTTGGAAAACAAGACCCAAAAACAGATAGAAAAAATATGGAACCATGCACATATGGAAAAAGAGCAGGCACTTCTTACTTTTGATGGGATCGATCTTTTTTCTGAAGAAGCCGCCTCTGTTTTTGGTTTGACACGTAAAGAGTTGCTCATTACTGGTGCAACGAGTGGTGCAGTGGCTGGTGCAGGGGTCGATTTACTTTTGTTAGGGCACACACTCTTTATAGGTGGTGCCATCGGTGCAGTGGTAGGGGGCGTAGGTGCATACTTAGGCTTTAACGAACTCTCAGAAGTGAAAGTATTAGGACAAAAGCTAGGTAAGCGTTACTTACAGATAGGTCCTATGGAGAACAGAAATTTCCCCTACATACTATTAGGTCGTGCCATCTTCCACGCCTACCACATAGCCACACGCTCCCATGCCTTACGTGATGTAGAAGAACTCTCTATGGACAACATATTTAAAGACAAATGGCTAAACGAAGATTTACGCAAATCTTTAGAGAAGTATCATAAGATGTTTCGGTCGGGAGATGAAGTGAATGTGGAGTATATGGAGGGGTATAGAGATTTGATTGCAGGGGTTTTGGAGAAGTTAATCGTTTAAATAACTTCTCTTATATGTACAGTTATTTTTTGTGACTAGAGATAGCAGAGATAATATAGTAAGAAACTACACCTATGGAGATTATACTATAAAGTGCTATTTGTTTAAATAATGTTTTCATGATATTCCTTTCTATTTGATATGAATCACATGAAAAGTATAAAGAAAGTATGTTACCTAAGTATTAACTAAAAATTATAAATATTATAATTTGTTTATATATTTGTTTGGGCTAGAGAAGCTATACTAGCTTCCCAATCCCCATTAAAATCACTACAGATAAAAGACCACCTGCAATTCCGGCAAGCACATCATCTAACATGACACCCATCCCCCCTTTAAGCTCTCTGTCTATCCAACCTATAGTAGAGGGCTTCCAGATGTCAAAAAGTCTAAATGCAGCGAAGCTAAATATGATGGCGAGTATCTCTGCGTAAGGGTAGGTCATCGTGATGGCCGTGGAGTGGGCTATCATGAGGCTTAACCACATACCTGCTGCTTCATCTATGACGATGTGTTGTTGGTCATGGGTACCTGTAGTGTTTTCGTATTTATTTATCTCAAAAATACCTATGATGGTAATGGCAAGGGTGACCATAAAAAGTGTCTGCATACCTAAATAGTAGAGTATCGCAATACCTACAGGCAAAGAAGCGAGCGTCCCTACTGTTCCTGGTGCTTTGGGGCTAAGTCCTGCTCCTCCAAATGTTAAAAATAATTTTTGTAAAGTCATACGCCTATCCTTTGGTTTTACTATGTGAGTGATGAAGTCTGGTAAAGTTCTATGAGTTTAAGATAGAATTGTTCTTCGCTTTGTTGTTCAAGTAACCCTGAACCTGGCATGAGTGAGTAGTGCATCCCTTGAAGGTTTTCAAAGCGCTCAGGAAAGAGTGCAGCAAGAATGTTCGCTGAGACCTCTTTACGTACTAAGATAGACGGAGGTATGAGTCCAGACTGTATGAGTTTCATAATGGACTCAGAATGGTAGTGTACATGGTGGTGTTGTCCGTGAGGGCAAGTGCTGGTACTGACTAACGTTTTACAGGTATCACAATAGACATACTCATCAACAGTTTTGATGTTGATATCTATCTCTTTACAGTGGTCAAAGACAGAGTTAAGACGGTTTTGGTCGTAGTAAAGTCCTAACCCCCCATGATTTTTACCCACTACAAGTTGGTGACAGCCATAGTTTTTTGCCAAAAGTGCATCGAGTATAAGTTCATTGAACCCTGCAAAAATATAGCTATTTTCAAAAGGGATGATGAGCACTTTGTTACGTGGCAAAAAGTTGTCTACAAAAGTAGTAAGTGCATTATGTCTTATGTCATAACGTAATCCCCCTGAGGTAAATGGCTTACGTAGAAATATGATGAGCAAATCGGAATCTGAAATGGCTTGACGTATCATACGTTCGTGGGCACGGTTAAGTGGATTGGCTGCAAGCATCAATGAAGAGATAAATTTTGCACCTGTTTTGTTTATCATTTTTTGAATACGGTTGATATTGTCTGTAAGAAGAGGATAATTTACTGTGTACTCACCAGAAACAGCAACCTGACCTAGACGAGCCATAGTATTCTTAACCCCTGGATGTGTTTGGTCATGGGTACCATAGATGTTATTGAGTCGTTGCTCTGGATCGATGCTAAATGTCTCTTCTACTACAAGTTCACCCACTTTTTGACCTTCAATCATAAGGTCAACCACATCACCTTTTTTGATAGAAATAAGTGTTTGATGATTCTTCTCACCCGTGGGTGCCAAGATAAATGAAAAAGGAAAAGGTACACCTTTGTACATTTTCGTTTCATCAACCTTTTTGGCTTCTTGTGCATTCATAAGCCCTGTAACCGGTGCGATAAGTCCTGCTTCGACTAAAGCTAAGGTAGAGAGTGCTTCTGTATCTATATAGAGTTGTTTATTGCTTGCCATGACCTTATCCTTTGTGGTTATTTTTTCTTAAAGAGCCCATATTTTTTACGCTTTTCCCAGAGACTTTTTCTAGAAATCCCCAGTTTTTTAGAGAGTTCTGTATCAGGGAATTTATATTGAAAAGAGTTCACGATGAATTTCACATAGTCATCAATTGTAAGTATCTCATTTTGATCATAAAGTTTTGAGTCTGTATTGAGTGAAATAGTCTCAAAATCACATTCAAGATTAGAAGTACTACAGATGATAAAATTATAAGTAGGCAAGATCTCTAAAAGTGTTTCCTTGTCTGTTTTCTTAAGTGCTTGTATCTCTGTAATATACAGAAGAGAACTTGGACTGCTTTTTTGTATTTTCTCTTTCCAATTTTTGTCGCCTAGAGGTACAAAAGTAAGTAGGGTGTTGGTTTTCTGGGCATGCTCAAAGACGATTTTGTCTACCAAGCGTTGGTAGTTTGTTTCTATGACAAGAGGTGTGGTTATTTTGCTTACGTCAAAGTCGGTTTCTATGTCGCATAACAGGTTATCCATATACTCTTGGTAAAGTGCGGTCTTTTTTCTAAGTGTTTGGTACTCTTTATAGTGCTCTATCTTGCGCATAAGATCTTCAAGCATAAATGGCTTGACGATGTAGTCTTTTGCCCCAAGTTTAAGAGGTTCACCTACCGTATCGTTGTTGATATAATTCACCATAAGGATGATGATTTTATCTTTAAATGCTGTAATGAGTGGTGAGGTATTTTGTCCTGGCAAGTTTGTGGAGAGAAGATAGACATCTCCATGGCTGGACATTGCTTCTTTGACGGAGCTATAGATTTCTGTATCATAGCCATTTTCTGCCAATTTTGAGGCAATACTTTGTGCCAAATAGAGTTCATTTTCTACAATGATAATTTTCATATGTTGTTTCCCGTTGTTAAAGTTTTCCAGTTAAAGTAAGTGAGGTTTGCCACAGCATGTACAGTTACACCCTCCTTACGTCCAACAAACCCTAGCTTTTCAGCTGTGGTTGCTTTGATATTGACAAAGTTTTGTCGTATCTCTAAGATCTCTGCAATGGTGCGTTTCATCTCTTCTTTGTAAGGCAGAAGCTTTGGTGCTTCAGCCATGATGGTCATATCAATGTTGCCTATGTTAAAACCATAGGTTCTTATACGTTTTACAGTGTCACGAAGGAGTACTTTAGAGTCTGCTCCTGCATACGTATCTTCCGTGTCTGGATAGAATTCACCGATGTCACCCAAGCCTGCAGCACCCAAAAGTGCATCGATGAGTGCATGGATAGCCACATCACCATCACTGTGCGCTTTGAAGCCATAGTCCACTTCTATAGGTACACCACAGAGGAACATCTGTTTTCCCTTTTCAAAAGGGTGAATGTCTATACCAAAGCCAGTGAGCGTTCTACTTGATGCTTCTTTTAAACACGTTACTTTTTGTAAATCTTCTGGTGTTGTAAGTTTGTGTGCCTTGGTAGAGCCTTCAACAAAGTGTACTTTCTCACCTAAAGAGGCAATGGCAGATGAGTCATCGGTAAAGAGTGTTTCAGTTTGTAATGCCTGTTTGAGTAGTGAAGTGTTTGAGAGTTGAGGGGTTTGGATGATTTTTGTTTTTTCTCTGTCTATAGGTTTGCCATCTAGGTAGAGTGTATCTGTTACAGGAAGTACCGGAACGATGCAAGAGGCTACCTCTTTTGCATCCAAGATGCGTTGTATCATCTCTGTAGGTACACAACATCGTGCAATGTCTGAGACCATCACATATTTAGATGTAACATTGGTAAGTGCATTGTGCAGAGATGCCTGTCTGCTGTTACCACCTTGCACATAGGTGTAAGAGGCAAAGTTTCGCATAGCAGCTAACTCTTCAGCAGAAGAAACGATGAGTATTTCATCAAAGTCAGCACTCTTCTCAAAGTGCTCTGCTACGTGCAACCATAAGGGAGTCTCTCCTGTGTACAGCCACTGTTTCTTAACATTTGTACCAAATCGTGATGAAGATCCAGCGCCTAGAAGTATCAATGTTGTGTTTGACAAATGTATTCCTAT
>JALXBG010000112.1 GCA_026991605.1 Sulfurovum sp. | reverse complement strand
TAGTGTATGGAGACAATACGTACTTGTACGATGAAGATGGGTACTTGAAAACAAAAACTACACCACAAGGCACTACAACATACACCTATGGAACACTTGGAGAACTCTTAGAAGTTACGACTCCCACTAAGACCATAACCTATAGACACAATGCAAATAACCAAAGAGTGGCAAAACTCATAAATGGTACGGTGGTAGAGAAGTACCTTTGGGCTGACCTTACTACTTTACTTGCAATCTACGATGCAAATGACACACTTAAACAGAGATTTGAATATGCAGACGGTCGTATGCCTGTAGCTATGACAGATGCGAACAATACAAAGTATTATCTGCATTATGACCAAGTTGGAAGTCTCCGTGCCATCAGTAGGGTGTTGTCCCCCGACAACACCTTAACAGTTGTAAAAGAGATAACTTACGATACTTATGGTAATATACTAAACGATACCAATCCATCACTCAAAGTACCGTTTGGGTTTGCTGGTGGGTTATATGACTCCGATACTCAATTGACTAGGTTTGGGTATAGAGATTATGATGCTTATACTGGTAAGTGGACGGCTAAGGATCCTATTGGGTTTGATGGTGGGGACTCTAATTTGTATGGGTATGTTTTGGGGGATCCTGTTGGGTTGGTGGATCCTACGGGAAAAATTTCTATACAAGAAGGTATGGAAGATGTTATACAAACAGGAATGGGCAATTCTTTAGGTGGATATAATGCATCGAAAGAAGCGAGGAATTATGCTAGGGAATCTAGATTACCTGGTTCAACAAATGGTAAACAAGATGCATATAGACATTGTGTGTGGAATTGTATTATGACTAGAAAAATTGGTAAAAGTGCAGCAAGAAGGATAGCAAATAACCATGAAAAACATGGAGGTATAGATAATCAACCTAAAATGGATAAATGTAATAATTTATCTGGTAGGTCAACAGCAGGTCAAAAAGGGTCCTGTCCAAACCTATGCATGCAGTTGTTGAAGAACGGAGATCTCTATGTATTACCCAAGGAGATGTGGCGATGAAAATAATCATTTATATTTTTTTACTATTAGGCTTTTTAGGTTGTAGTAAATCTAATAAAGGGGAACTACTAATCTCAAATATTGTGAGCTACTCTTCCATAGAAGATATTAACAAAAAAATAAAATTATATAAAAAAACAATTTTAGATGATTATATTGAAAAATCACCTGATTGTAAAAAATATTTAATAAATTTTACCACATATGATGTTGAAAATTATATACCAAATTCAATAGTAACTTTTGACTTTACCAATCAATTATTAGGTAGTATTATTATCACTCCTAAGAATTGGAATGATTTTAAGAAAATATCTGAATTAAAATATAATATAAAATTAAAAACCTATTATCCGAGTTCTAATGTTTCAATTCATATAGGAAAATGTGGTACTGAATTTAAGAAATGTATTATTATTGATGATATTAGATTACTAAAGATAAGAGCCAAATGGCTAAATAATTGTACGTAACACATACAATTAGTCCTCTAGTGATACAAAAAATAAAACAAGGTGATAAAAGCTCATGTTACATAGCCCAAAACTTTTTCTGGCTCCCACACGTTGCACGTGGTAGCCCTCATCCAAGCCATAGAAGTAGTAAAGGGGACAGGCTACTTCAAAACAAACATAACACTCTGTATCAAATAAAAACATAAGTAAAACACGCTAAAATAAATCATGTCAATAAACCCAAGATTCAACCTAGCTACCACCACAGACCCAAGCAAGAAAATGACCTATGCAGGGGCTAGTACAAATTACCTCTACAACAAAGACAACGAACTTGTAAGCTCTAATGACTTTACCATAAGTAGAAGTAAACATAGAGGGTTGGATGTCAGAGTGACAGATGGTGTGTATGTACAAGAGAGTCACTATAACCTCTACGGAGAGTTAAGCCGTCAGAGTGATGGTGTTGTGGGACTCAAAGTATATAGAAACAAAAATGCTCAAATAGTTAAAAAAATAGAGACTTTAGATGGTACAAAAGTTACTTACACTTACCAATACGATGACAGAAGCAGACTTACAGCAGTAAGACTTAACAGAAAGCTAGTTGAGCAATACACCTACGATGCCAACGGAAACAGAGCAACGGCTACGGTTAACGGTACAACGGTGACTGCATCTTACACACTTGATGATAACTTGGTAGTGTATGGAGACAATACGTACTTGTACGATGAAGATGGATACTTGAAAACAAAAACTACACCACAAGGCACTACAACATACACCTATGGAACACTTGGAGAACTCTTAGAAGTTACAACTCCCACTAAGACCATAACCTATAGACACAATGCAAATAACCAAAGAGTGGCAAAACTCATAAATGGTGTAGTAGTAGAGAAGTACCTTTGGGCTGACCTTACTACTTTACTTGCAATCTACGATGCAAATGACACACTTAAACAGAGATTTGAATATGCAAATGGTAGAATGCCTGTGGTTATGACACAAGGTTCAATAAAATATTACTTGCATTATGACCAAGTGGGTAGTCTAAGAGCTGTTTCTGATACACAAATGAACATCGTGAAAGAAATAACCTACGATACTTATGGTAATATCTTATCTGATACAAATAGTTCTTTGAAAGTACCGTTTGGGTTTGCTGGTGGGCTTTATGACTCCGACACACAACTCACACGCTTTGGGTATAGGGATTATGATGCGTATACTGGTAAGTGGACTACTAAAGACCCGATTGGTTTCCAAGGTGGGGACTCTAATTTGTATGGGTATGTTTTGGGGGATCCTGTTGGGTTGGTGGATCCTAATGGATTAAATCCTGGTACGTATGCAGGTGGAGAAGCTGGATTTGCAGTTGGAGGTCCTATTGGTGCTGTAATAGGTGCAGCTATAGGGACTGCTATCGTTTATTATAGTGTAGATTGGGCAACTGAATCATAGTGATGAAACCTATTGTAAAAACGATGCCATTGACTGCCAAGAAGAGGAAGATGCAGCTTATGACTTTTGTGATGATATTGCAAAACGTAATGCATATGGAAATGGATGGAGTGTTGGAGGAAGGAATTATCAACAATGCTTAATGGGACAAGTTTCAGAAATTTGTGGAGGTAATAAGGTAGATTATGGAAATAGATAATAATTTACATCAAGAAACACTAAATGGCTACTTAACACAGTATGATATTGCATATAAAATGAAAAATTATGAAGAATCTTTAAAAATACTAGATAAAGGATTATTGTTATTCCCTGATGCTTTTGAATTGTATGCCGAAAAAAGTACAGTTCATAATAGATTAAAGCAAAGGGAAAAAGCTTTTCAATGTTTAAATAAAGTTTTAGAACTTATTCATAATCATATTCCCACTTCTTTTCGTTTAGGTCGTTGGCTTTTAGAGGATGGAGAATATGATTCTTCCATTAAATATTTATCTATAGTTATTGAATCAAAGGATAACTACTATTTAGATGCTGCATTTTATTTTAGAGCTATATCTTTTTTAAAATTAAAATTATATAAAAAGGCAATGAGAGATTATATTCAATTGCCTGATAATTATATGCTTCCTCGAAATATGGATAATAATACACTTTATGAAAATATTACTTTAGGATTGGAGAAAATGATGTCTCCTAAAATTATTAAATTTGATTAATTTTTTTTTGCTTCCTCTGTCACACGTGGAAACCCACCCCAAAAGGCTTAGGCGGCAGGTGATGCTAATGTCATCAAATTAAGGGTGAGGAACTAAATCTTAAATATGATAAAATAGTTTTATTGAATATTGAACCCTCTGAACAACCCAAAAGTCTTAGGTGATGCCAATGCTACTAAAAATATGTCAATATGCCATCTTTTTACCCAATCCATAAAAATTCTACTATAATACCCCGTACCTTTTTTCGGTAATAGGGGTAGTGTTCTTCTTTTCATTTGAGTGGGTGGGCTTGAAGTTGCGATGCTTTTAGCATAGGCAGGGTTACCTCGGTTGAAAGGGTACGTTATGGAAACATTGTTTTCAGTACTGTTTTTAATACTTGGAAGTATGAGGGTTACTATTATGTGGCTTGATTATAAAGAGTGTAAGAAGCATAAGGACACTGATTGCGATAAGTAATCACACGAGGTTAGGAGAATGTCCGTTCTCCTGACTTCAGTGTACCCTTTCCAAAATTGTACAACAATAACTTTAAATACAAATAAATATAAACTCCCAAAGCAAACCTACGCTAAAATAACCTCATGTCAGCAAACCCAAGACTCACAAATAACCAAATCATTATCAACATATGTCTTGAAAAACAAACCACCTACACCTACGACAAACAGCGTCGTGTCACACAAATAACCAAACCTAGTGGTAAAACCATAAACACCACCTTAGAGGTAAAGGGGACAGAGGTAAAGGGGACAGGCTACTTTTTATTGATTTTTTGAGTACTTTTTTGTGCTATAATACTAGAAAATTAGTTTGAAAAGGTTATGATTTGTGTGTAAAAGTAGCCTGTCCCCTTATTTTTATACCTATAACAACGACTTCATACCTACTTCTGTAACTTATGCAGGGGCTAGTACAAATTACCTCTACAACAAAGACAACGAACTTGTAAGCTCTAATGACTTTACCATAAGTAGAAGTAAACATAGAG
>JALXBG010000111.1 GCA_026991605.1 Sulfurovum sp. | reverse complement strand
ATCCAGTTCACTGTTTTGCAGAGGAAGAACAGCCTGTCCCTTTTTGATCATTGCTTTGATATCTGACAAATAGCTCTGTACTTCTGGTATATTTTGATAGATATTCTTTTCATACTGCGGTAAAATTATTTTTTCTTCTATTGAAGCTGTCACTTTTTTTTCAACTTTTGAGTTTTGGATATCTTGGGGGATAAACCAATAGGCAGTAAGTAGCCCTATCCCTATAATCAAAATTAAAATACTTATTTTTATCTCTTTAGTCACTACTTATCCATTTCAAAATAATATGGGGGTTGTATCTGAATGTAGATTATAGCACTAAGAGCTAAAAATACTATAGTTAACGTCATAAGCAGTAAAGCCTTTCTATCTGCACTGTTTTTATATTCTTCTATCAAAACAACCCAGGGAGAACAGAAAAAAAGTACCATAAATAGATGTTGCACTCTAAAACCATAATGATAATCTAATAATGTAGTGAAAAATGAAATGACTGTCGCAAAATATATTTGAGTCCATTTCTTAGTAGGAGTTGTTCTAGGGTCTGTCAACATAAAAAGGATAAAGACTATAAATGAAACTGAATAAAAACGATAATAGATATCTTCCATAATCAACATTGGATCACTCTGAACAATGATAAAATATTGAAAAAGAAGATATGTTAAAACAAAACCTACAGGTATTATCCATCTATTTACACGATACAATATAGATATACCAAGAATACCCACGCTCCACAAAAGCCAAATTTCATGCCCTAATTGTCCCAATATAAGATGTGCATCATTGTAAAAGAAACATAATCCTGTAATAAGTGCAAAATTTGATGGATTAAAAAAATGTCGCTTGTGATACTGTAAAAATTGTTTTTGCAATAATGCAAAAAATATAACAATAAAATAAATAATATATTCTGTAGATACCATCATAAGCATAACACCTATAGCAGTTGAAAGTGAAGAAAAAGAGATGCAATTTAATGTTTTATTTTTTATATAGTAAAAGAGATGTTCTATAAAAAACGTAAAAAGAAGTATGCCGGTCATCTCCTTCCAGGGAAGGTAAATATGGGCTACATATTTACCTACAACAAGAAGCAGTAGTAGATTGATAAGTTGTTGTAATTGAAAAGACATTAATTTATCATTTATTGCGTTAATTTTTTACATTGTATTTTTCATATATTAGCTAAAATAAATACATATTACTTATTATATATAAAATAACTTTGTCCGAGCACTTAGAATATAAATTCTAAATGCCCAAGATTATAATTTGATTCCTAATTGGACAACATATGATAAACTGCTGGAAGCCAACCAAGTCCGTCTGTAGTTTTAAATGTAACAGTCTGTCTTGTTTTACCACCATAACCATTATTTGCTATGATAACTGCTGTATATTCAGTACCACTTTGAAGATTTTTAAAGGTATATCTTGTTGTATCTTCAGGTACTGTAGCAATGAATTTACCATTGAGATAGATATCATAGGCAATTTCATAGTAACTATCTACCCAATGTACTTCTGCTGTATGATCCTTGACATTATGTGAGTGGATAGTATAGAAACCTTGCGTACATATAGCACATGGTATAACTGGTGTTGGGGTACAGTTACATCCTACCTTGGTGGTACTTTCGATAAAGTCATTTAGAACATCTGTTTCCCCTACACCTACTGTAACATTGATAGTATTTAAAAGCTTATTGATTGATTCATTGTCTGCACCACCTTCGTTTTCACTTACATCATAGTAACCATTTGGCTGTGCCTCTTGAATATAGTAGTTCCCGGGAGGTGCACTAAATATATAGTTCCCCTGTGCATCTGTTGTAGTTCTTGCTACTTCATTACCATTCTTATCAAATAAAATCAGTGTAACATTTGCAATAGGTTTAAGATTGCCATTCGCATCTTGTGCACTTACATTTCCTTTAATAATACCATTGCCATTAAATGGCATAGTCACCTTAGCTGGATCTGATTCTATGCCTGCTCCATCTGTAGTTGTATAGTTAAACATTATAACCACATTTCCGTTATTTGGATCTACTGTAAGCTTAGATGGATCAAAATCAGGTATCACTTGTCCTGCAGTTACTGGCGTTCCATTGTAGTAAAGTGTTCCGCTAGTTGGTAATGTTTTGATGGTAACAGTTGTTGGGGTACCATCTTCATTATCACTAATATCTAAATGTGGAACTGGCACTTGTATATTGCCTCCAGGATTATTTTGTATTGGTTTATTTACATCAGTAGCTACTGGTTTTTTATTGATTCCAAAGTCTACTTGTGGCACAACTACTGTATCTATAGAAACTGAAATTGCACCATCTACCATACCATCATTCCCTGCTCCTGCAGAATTAACATTTTCACCTGTATTATTCCAGTTTGTTGGAAGATTAGGTGTTGTTGCATTAGCAGATGTTGCAAGTACAATCGTATAATTTGTATTTGCAGTTACTCCATCGGTACCATCAAAACTATAGGTTCCGTCTGCTGCTATTGGTGTGCTAGCAACTATTGTAGTATTGTCATCAGCCAAAAGTGTTGCATAAAGCTGTATGCCATCTGGTGACGATATCGTACCTGTACTTGCATCTACATCTGCATCACCATCACCATCGTTAAATATATTTCCTGAGATCCCTAGTCCTGTAAACGGCATAGTCACTGTCGCAGGGTCTGATTCTACACCAGCTGCATCCGTTGTAGTATAGTTAAAGATTACTGTTTGGTCACCATCTATTGGATCAACAGTTAATTTTATTGGGTCAAAATGAAGAATTGGTGTTCCTGCTACTACTGGCTGACCGTCATAGTAAAGTGTTGCATTCGCTGGCAAATCTTTGATTGTAATTGTTGTTGGTTTCCCATCTTCTGTATCTGTAACATTAAGGTCTGGTACTTGTACTTGTGTTGTACCACCTGGGTTTAGTTGAGATGACTCTATTACATCATTTGCTACTGGTTTATGGTTGATACCAAAATCAACTTGAGGCACATTAGCAGTACCTACATTTACAGCCAACATACCATCTGCTGTTCCATCATTTCCTGCGCCTACTGAGTTAACATTTTCACCTGTATTATTCCAGTTAGCTGGTAAATCTGAAGTTGTTGCACTTGGACTTGTTGCCAAAACAACTGAATAGCTTGTATTTGGTGCTACACCATCTGCTCCATCAAAGCTATAGCTTCCATCTGCTGCTATCAGTGTAGTAGCAAGTACTACTCCATTTGCATCTAAAAGTGTTGCATGCAACTGTGTTCCATCAGGTGCTGATATTGTTGTACCATTAACATCTGCATCACCATCACCATCGTTAAATATGTTTCCTGAAATACTTAGCCCTGTAAACGGCATAGTCACTGTAGCAGGGTCTGATTCTACACCAGCTGCATCCGTAGTAGTATAGTTAAAAATTACTGTTTGGTCTCCATTTTCTGGATCAACTGTTAATTTTGTTGGGTCAAAATTAGGAATTGGTGTTCCTGCTACTACTGGCTGACCGTCATAGTAAAGTGTTGCATTCGCTGGCAAATCTTTGATTGTAATTGTTGTTGGTTTCCCATCTTCTGTATCTGTAACATTAAGGTCTGGTACTTGTACTTGTGTTGCACCACCTGGGTTTAGTTGAGATGCTTCACTGGTATCATTAGCTATTGGCTTATGGTTGATTCCGAAATCATTGTTTGGATTGGTAGCAGTATTACCTGTAGTAAGGGTCATTTTTCCGTCCCCTGCACCATTTGTTTGTCCATCATTCCCTGTACCATTATTATCTGGTTGTTCACCATCAGCATTGTTCCAATTTGCCGGGAGATTCACTGCTGGAGCAGGATCTCCTACTGTTCCTTGCGTTGTACCTAAAGATATTGTATATTCAGTATTCGCCGTCACTCCATCTGCACCAGTAAAGGCATAAGCACCAGTATCATCTACTGGAACACTTGCCATCACATCACCATTGCTATTTAGCAAGGTTGCATAGAGTTGTGTACCATCTGGTTTATTAATAGGTGTACCATTAATATTGGCATCACCACTACCATCGTCAAACACATGTCCTGAAAGTGTTACCCCTGTAAACGGCATAGTCACTGTCGAAGGATCTGATTCTTGATCATCCTTGTCAAATACTGTGTATTTAAAGACTGCAGTTAACTCACCGTCATTAGGATCAAGCGTCAATTTTGAAGGATCATAGTTATCTATAGTTTGCCCAGAAGTAACTACTAAGCCATTATAATAAAGCGTTGCATTTGTAGGTAACTCCGTAATTTTAATTTTTGTAGGTACTCCATTTCCATCTTCTAAATCATGCTTTTCAAGTGTTGGAACACTTACCTGTGTTGAACCACCAGGGTTCATCTCACTTGGTTTATTTTTATTTACAGCTTCAGGTTTTTTATTAATTCCAAAATCATTATCTGGGACATCAGTTGTTCCAACATTAATTTCTACAATCATACCATCACTGACATTACCATCATTACCATTTACACCTGTATTACTTGGTTGTTGCCCTGTATTGTTCCAGTTAGCAGGAAGAGTAGATGTTGTTGCACCTTGTACTGTAGAAAGCACTACTTTGTATTTACTGTTAGCACGTACACCATCTGCACCATCAAAACTATAAGTTCCATCTGCTGCAATAGGTGTACTGGCAAGTACGGCTCCATTTTCATCAAGAAGTGTTGCATACAGCTGTACTCCATCTGGTGTATTGATAGGAGTTGTAGTTGTAACATTATCATCTCCATCTCCATCATCAAAAATATGACCAGAGATAACTGGAGTATTCAATCCTAAATCAACTATTGGAAGATTTGTATCTACACCAAGAGAAATAACCTCTGTAGTAGCTGTAGGATTACCCGCATCCTTCGTTGCATCTGAATCAAGAGCATCATCTCCACCACTATCCTTTGGACTCACTGCATAACCGTTTGGAAGTTCAAACTGAACTTTGTAATCACCATGGTTAAGCTTTTCAAAGCTATAACCACCTGTTGCATTGGTATCAACAATATAAGGTTGACCTGTTGTAGGGTCATTTACTGGATTTCCACTTGCATCCAATAGATGTACCCTCACTCCGGCAATACCTTGTTCATTTGCATCTTGAATACCATCTTTATTTTGATCGTACCAAACATAATCTCCTAAAGAGCTTCCAACAATAGGTACAGCAAGTGAATTAGATAGTACTGGCAATGTAATACCTGTAGCTGAAGCACCTGCAGAGTTTGAGTAATTATCACTCATCAGGTTATCATCCACCGTAACATGAACACGGAATTGGCAGATAGCTTGCTGTTCCATTCTTGGCCCACGTGCACGTACAGCTGTTACCTCAGAATTATCTGTAAAAGTAAAGCCAGAAGGTGTGGTACATCCATTTGGACCACTTGCATTTCCCTGACACCAAATCGAAGTAGCATTGTTTATATCATTTTCATTACCAACGGTAGGTGCCATATTAATAGTTTTAGGATCTACATTAGTATAATAATATTTTACACCCCCATTAGTAGTCATATCACATGTAGTACTTGAACTAGGATGTTGTCCAAAACTTGCTTCATGAAAGACCATTGTACCATGATATGCAGTAGGCTCTGCTCTTTTAAGCTCAAGATCATTAAATTTAATCGCACCGTCATCTCCATCACCAGCAAATGGAAGAATA
This sequence comes from Sulfurovum sp., assembly GCA_026991605.1. Lineage (GTDB taxonomy): Bacteria > Campylobacterota > Campylobacteria > Campylobacterales > Sulfurovaceae > Sulfurovum. Next base: position 9,591 of record JALXBG010000111.1, on the reverse strand, counting down.
TCAATTACATCCAGATCAGTAATATCACCAGACTTACCATTACGCATATCCATAAGGAAAAAGACATCTTTAGGGGTTGTTGTGCGTTCACGCTTAGATGGGTAGGCAGGATTCTCTTCTGTACTTTTAACAATATTAATTGAAGCAGGTATATCGATAGTTAAACCTATTTCTGCTTTTCTTTGTGAAACAGGTGAAGCATCAGTAGGTGCTTCAATCTTGACAGCATTGGTATTAGTCCCAACATTAGCTGCAGCACCAATGAGTGCCGTATAATTAAGATCAGGAATTCCAGGTGCATTGACATCTCTCTGACCTAAATCCCAAACCAATACTTGATTTTCTCCATCCACACAAGGTGAAGCTGCTGAAGTAATATCAGCTACATTAGCACAAGTACCAATAGCCGGTTCACCAAAGTCAGCAGGAGAAATAGACCCTTGCTTGTATTTGAAGTCTTTTGGAAGAACATCTGTAATGGTAACCTGTTCTTTCAAACCGTTCGAGTTAACATCATCAGTCAAGGACATTTCAAGGGTGTATATTACCTCGTCTCCCGGAGATGCAGATGTTCGACTTTCATATTTTTTGATACGAACTTTCGGACCCGTAAAAAACATTCTGTCTCCATGTGTCCCAGACGTTGTCTCAGGCAGTCCATTTGCATCCAGACCATGCGGGATGTACCCTGTAGTACTCCATGTCCCCTGATTGCCATCGAACTTATGTGTTCCATAATTCACCATCATGGCACCAGATTGGAGTGGCTGATTATTATCAAGTCTGTTTTCACGTACACGGTGAAGTAGCATCCAGTAGTCCCTTTCTCCTGGAACCATTACCATATTCGGCTTAAGCTTCCAGCGCACCTTAGTCACAGCACCGACTCCCCCTTGGGCAGCTCTTGCTGCATCAATCGTAGGATACCATTTGGTAGCTGGAGCATTACACTCTGCTTTTATCTTGGCATCCATATTGTTATCTTGTCTATCACCATTGTTTGATGGGAGAAAAGAAGAATCTTCGTAATCTGCTGCATACTCAACATCATAATAATCGGTAATCGTTCCTCCACCGTACATATGGTTGTCAGGACTTCCTTGAGTAATACCAGTATACAAAATAAAGGGAAGTTCATCCTCATGAGAATAGCGTGTATCAGTATAATTTGTTTTTTCACTATACTTTATTATCTCCATATAATTGGCATCAATCACATCACAAAAACTGTCTTCCGTTTGATCAATACCCCCAGTGTTTGATGAATAGAGTCGGGATGACCATTCGTACCCTTTACCAACAAATCTATCGCCTTGTCTGGTAATCGTTTGCCCCGAAGGTCCATTCCAGACACTGTTCTTGTCCCCCCAGTAATATTTGTCAAAGCCACCAGAAGAATAATACAAAGTATAATTACGATAGTTGTCTTTTTCACTTTCTCCCTGACCCGCAAAGTTCTGATTACCACTTGCAGAAACAGGATTGAAATCTGTTGCAATGTTTTTCGTAGGAAGTTCTCCATCATCACAAGAATTATCTCCTATACCAAAACCATTACAATCGACAGTACCATTTACACCAGCTTTGACATCATCAAGCGGTATAAAAACAGAGACAATAAGAATAGAAGCTATCGCACGGTTAACCGGTAAATCTCTATTGTAATAGTCTTTGGTTGGATAGTGATTAAGTGTAGCATCTACATGTTCAATTTGAACATCTATCGTTGATCCTGTTTGTGTACAGGTCGGCGTTTGGACATCTTTAAGCTGAGGAATATGGGAATCCGCCTGACTCTCTCTAATCGAACCAGGACCAGCAAAACTGATGGGAAGGTTACTTCCAACATACCCATCTCTTAACGTACCTCCTCCATCAGAGTACGCCCGTCCAGTCGTACGACACTCAAGTAATGTGGCATTGGGGGAAACTTGCGAAAGTTCATCTTTAAATGTAATCGTTGCATCCTCTCCCAAAGATTCGTTACCAAGGAGAGAGAAGGTATTATCAATTTCTCCATTAACTTCATCTGTCTCAATCAAGATACGATAATCAATAATCCAACCGGTTTTTTCTACACCATTAAGAGTGACTGTTTGTCCAGAACGAATAGCGTATGCACCAAAAGATTTATCGAGGTTCCAACGTGGTGAAGCTGTGACAGTCAGTGAGTTACCATCCGTTGTATCTTCTTTAGCTACAGCATTGGGAGCTTCCACTTTGAATGTAATATCTCCCGGCTGCGTACCTGACGGTGTACCACCTAAAACACGTACGTTAAAAGTGACATCTTCTGAAAAAGTTCCCGCATTATTTTTATCGAAATCCTTACGTTCACAGATAATTGTTTGCTTATCGGCAGAAATACTTGAATTAGCAGGATTACACGAACCAGGTAACTCTGTCCACTCATAATAATGTGCTCCATTCGTTTCAGGTAACGTTCCTGTAATCGTTGCAACTTCATCTGCTCCCCCAGCGACACCATTCCATGTCCATCCAGCGATTGCCTGAAAATTGTCATTCGTACGTACTAAAAGATCTCCCGCATAGGTATCATCTGTTGGATCATTTACGGTATTATGATTGTCAAATTGCGGATCATCAGCAAAGTCACACCCTGCTGTCGGATTGTTTGAACAGATACTTCTCCCATTAATTTTGTCACTTGTGGTATTCAATGGACCAACAATTCCTCCTGTTTTTCCATATTTCGTTGTCACATTGACATTGGCTGCAACACTGAAAACTGTTGTCATAAACAGTATCAAACCTATCATCATTCCTGATTTTAATAAATACATTCTTTTCCCTTTTTCCTTCCATATATAACTTTTTTAATAAAGCATCTCAAAAGACTATAGTCTCTTTTTCCTCCAATTTATTGTGACCAATAAATCTAACCGAACAAGTATAACTAAAAAATGTCAAAAAATTATAAAGGAAAAATATAAATTAAGAAATACCTTTACAGTAACTTTCATTTGAGATAATTTTATTATATATATCGAAAAAAGAGGAGATAAAAATTGCTAAATTATTGAAAGTAAGAATGTAAATTTCACATTTTATGGAGTAAGGAAAGATCCTACTTCTCCATTTGCACTATTTTATTATTTAGAGAATCACATAGAGTTTTGCTCTATATGACTCTTTAGTAAAGTACCCATGAAGCTAGAACTTCATTAAGAGTAAGAATTACTCTACTTCTGCATCGATAACATCGTCATCGTCTGCTTTTGCTGCTTCTGGGTTTGCACCACCTTGCTCTTTAGCGTATGCCGCTTCTGATAATTTATGGCTTTTTTCTGTTAAAGCTTTCACCTTATCATCAATTTGCTCTTTTGTTGCATTATCATCTTTAAGTAGAGTCTCAAGATCAGCAATCGCTTCTTCGATACTTGCTTTTTCTGCTGCATCAAAGTTTTCACCAAGATCCTCTAATGTTTTTCTTGTTTGATGAATGAGTGCATCAGCCTGATTTTTCGCTTCAACAACTTCTTTTCTTTTTTCATCTTCAGCTTTGTTTGCTTCTGCATCTTGTACCATTTTTTCAATCTCTTCATCAGAAAGTCCACTTGAACCAGTGATTTTAATCTCTTGAGATTTACCTGTACCTTTATCTTGTGCAGACACCGTCAAGATACCATTGGCATCAATATCAAAGGTTACCTCAATTTGAGGCACACCACGTGGTGCTGCTGGAATATCTGTAAGTTCAAACATACCAAGTGACTTATTGTCTTTAGAAAACTCTCTTTCACCTTGAAGTACATGAATACTTACTGCTGGTTGGTTATCTTCCGCTGTTGAGAACACTTGTGATTTTTTCGCAGGAATCGTTGTTCCTTTTTCAATCACTTTAGTCGTTACCCCACCTAAAGTCTCAATACCAAGAGAAAGAGGTGTTACATCAAGTAAAAGTACATCTTTAACATCTCCAGCAAGTACACCACCTTGGATAGCAGCACCAAGTGCAACAACTTCATCTGGGTTCACAGATTTATTAAGCTCTTTACCAAAGAAATTTTTCATTTTCTCTTGTACAAGTGGTACACGAGTTGATCCACCTACCATAACAATCTCATTGATGTCTGACTTGCTTAGGCCTGCATCTTTAAGTACTGCTTCTACAGTTTTGATAGTAGAGTCTACAAGATCTGAAATCAATGACTCAAATTTCGCTCTAGTGATTTTAGTCACTAAGTGTTTTGGCCCAGATGCATCCGCAGTAATAAACGGTAGATTTATCTCCGTTTCTGTTGCAGTTGAAAGCTCTTTTTTTGCTGCTTCTGCTGCATCTTTAACACGCTGTAGTGCCATAACATCTGCTTTAATGTCAATACCTGATTCTTTTTTAAATTCTTCTGCTACATAATCTATGATACGGTTATCAAAGTCATCACCACCTAGAAATGCATCTCCACCTGTAGCCATAACTTCAACGACACCATCACCAGTCTCTAGTGCAGTCACATCGAATGTCCCACCACCTAAATCGTAAACAACAATTTGCTCAGACTCTTTTTTGTCAAGACCATATGCAAGTGCCGCAGATGTTGGTTCGTTGATGATACGAAGTACATTGAGTCCTGCAATCGTTCCTGCTTCTTTTGTTGCTTTTCTTTGTGCATCATTAAAGTAGGCTGGCACGGTAATAACCGCATCTGTCACAGTCTCACCAAGATATGCTTCTGCATCTTCTTTCATTTTCATGAGTACTTTTGCAGAAATCTCTTGAGGTGTATATGTTTTCCCATCTACCTCAATTGCACAAGCACCATTTCTATCTATAATATGGTAAGGAAGTCTCTCTTTTGCTTCTGCTGCTTTTTCCTCATCACACATAAGACCCATAATTCTCTTGATAGAATAAATGGTTTTTTCCGGGTTTGTTACTGCTTGTCTTTTTGCAGATTCACCCACCAAAACCTCACCTTTATCTGTAAATGCAACGATAGAAGGTGTTGTATTTTTACCCTCTTTGTTTGCAATAATCTTTGCTTCACCATTTTCATACACTGCCATCGCAGAGTTTGTTGTTCCTAAATCTATTCCTAATACTTTTGCCATATTAAATCCTTCTATACTTATTATTTCTTATTATTATACTCTAATCATCATAGAATAAAATGCAACTTTAGTTACATTTACTCAAGTTATTGATTATTTACAGGTTTTCCAGCCTCGCACTATGCTCGGTTCCACACTTGAAATAAGTGACATTTAGTCACACAAATGTTCTCGCCTCGCATTATGCTCGGTTCCGCACTTGAAATAAGTGACATCTAGTCACTTATTTGCAAGTACTCACCATTGCTGGTCTCAAAATACGATCTTTTATCGTGTACCCTTTTTGCATCACTTGAACCACATCACCTGATTCATGTTCGTCACTATCTACTTGCATGATGGCTTGATGTACTTCAGGGTCAAATTCACCTTCACAAACAACTTCTTTGATATGGTTCTTTTCCAATACCTTTTTAAGTTGCTCATAGGTAAGGGTTACACCCTCTTTCATCTTTTCTAGCACATCTGAAGAATTTTCTTCATTTGCCCCTTCTATAGATGCAAGTGCATTTTCAAATGAATCTATCACTGCTAAAATATCTTTAGCAAAACTCTCATTTGCATAAGAGACTGCATTCATCTTATCTTTTTCTAAACGGCGTTTAGCGTTTTCAAAGTCTGCATGTGCTCTTAAGTACTTGTCCTTGTATTCTGCAGCTTCAGCCTGTGCAGCTTCAAGAGGATCAACTTCTGTTGTTTCTTCTTGTGCTTTCACTTCTGTTTGCTCTTCAGTCTGCTCAGACGTTTCAAGATTTTCATTTTCTTGACTCATTACCAGACCTCCTTTATACGAAATATTGCATCATAATTTAAATGCTTAGAAGTATTATACAACATTGAGTGTGCCTTTGTCAAGTCTTAGTTGAGTCAACTTGACTAAGGTATCTTTTTTAGTGTAACGCAACTTTTGCACTTATAGTATGAACCTAAATTTTAACCAACAAAGGCTGATATCCTTCTTCATTCTTAAAAAGAGATAATGCCATGAAGCAATAGCGATTGAAAAACAACCTCAGTCACTAGTTACACCCACCGAAAATCTTACATTTTGCATCATTTTTTAAGCTTATCTCTTGGGACAAACTCTAATATACTTGCATTGATACAAAAATGCTGCCTGCCACGAGGAACATCGGACATATGACCTAAATGAGCTCCAAATTTTTTAGCTATAATCTCTACCCCGGTGCATACCAAAAGTATTATCTTCTTTTTGCATGCTAGATCCATTTACTGCTTTGAAGAAGCTAAGCCAGTCTGAACCAGAATTAAATCTATCATGAGTGTCAAAGAGGATGTCTCCTGAAATTTTGTCACAAAATACACCATCTCCAGTGTCTTTAAATGCATTGTATTGTTTACATAACCGGTTCATCTGTAGCCTTATGAAATGCTACATCATAGCCTTTGCTCTCTTTGCCAAATTTTTAAAAGTACCTATAGCTTTATAAAATGATTTTTCATCCATGTAGCCCACAAAAGATTTTACCTCTTTGCCATTTTCTATAAAAAGAATAGTAGGTGTACCTTCTATCTTAGTTTCTAATTTAAAACCTTTGAGGGTCTCTTGATATACTGTTCTTAATGGAATTGTACCGTTATAGTGATCCGTCACATTTTTTTTAAATTTCGCACAAAAACGACAATGCTCTGCATCAATAACTATTATCTCTTTGCCACCCAGTGGTTGTATGGTATCTACTGCTATCTTTTGATTGCTAAACTTCACTCCAGTAGCATGGTTAGGACAGTAGCCAAAGGGGTTTTTCTCCAAATAGTTTTGATGATAGCTTTCTGCATCATAAAACTTTTTCAGCGGTTTAATCTCCGTTGTAATACTTCCATATCCAGCTTGAGTAAGTAGTCTTTGATAGACTTCTTTGGTAGCTAGTGCTATTTTCTTTTGTTCGTCGTTAGTGTAATAGAGAGATGAACGGTAGTTATTTCCTTTATCGTTACCTTGACGGTCACCTTGTGTTGGGTTATGTAACTCCCAAAATGATTTAATAAGACTTTCTGTACTTATCTTACTGGTATCATAGACAACTTTAACCGATTCCGTATGGTTCACTACATCTTTGTTCTCATGTCTATGCTGTAGTACACTCTCGTATGTTGGGTTCTCATAACTTCCCCCTGCATAGCCAGACTTGGCACTTTTTACACCATCTAGATGTTCAAAATGTTTCTCCACACCCCAAAAACATCCTGCGGCAAAGACGATGGTTTGTATTTTCGCTATAAGCGTAATGCTTAGTCCTAAAAATAACAATAATTTTCGCATTATTAATTTCCTTTTCTATCAAATATAATAGGAGTGTATCAAAAGAGTGTGTACTTGTGTGTAATATGAGATTAGTGTTCTTCTATCTTTCTTTATGTCTCCGTTTACGTTTATCTGCTAACTTCTCTCTAGATGAGCTATAATCATTGCATTTTTCTGTCTTTTTTTCCTGACGTTTTTTTAGTAATCTTTGATGTGCATTGGGATTAAGTTTTCTATCTTCTTGTAAACGTTTCCACATAGAGACTTTTTCATAGCCTATAAATTTATAGATACTTGTTTGTATTTTCTTTACCAGCCACTTTAAAAACCTTTTTACTGGAATATGAAATATCTTTTCCATATAGTATTCAAACCATTCAAACCATGCCACAAAAAAGGTATAGACTTTTTGAATACCTTTGGAGAGAAATGGTACCTTTTCCATCCATGAAAGTAACCAGGTAAAAATAACCACTTCAACAATGGGTGCCAACCATGAGCCCCAAAGGTAGTCAGTAAAAAAATAAACAACCGCCGTACCTGTTTTAAGAAATATTACTAAAAGAAAACTCCATACTTTGGCAACAAAGACTTTTAGAGCTAACATCCCTCCCATAAACTTACCTACAAAGCCTAGCGATCCAAAAAAAACAAAGACTGTAATGACTTTTTTTATGAGTGGAAAGTTTTTGAAGTTCTCTTTGGCATGGTTTATGAGACGTTTGAAGTCATCAGTAAGATGGTTTAAAAAATGTTTTTTAAAATTCCCCATTAGCACTTTTTCAACCATATAGCGTTTACCTAAACCTGTGGCAGAAAGCAATGCTATCTTTTTCATAAAGAGTGTCAAGATAAACTTCCCCTTCACCAAAAAGAAGGCAGCCAACATTTTAAAAATATTTTTTTTGACAAAAAGTAAAATACGTAGCAACAGAGCAAAAACAAATTCACGGCTCTCTTCAAAAAACATTACAATAACTATCAGCGTCAAAAAGAAAGAGAGTATTGACCAAAAAATACGTTTATTCATGATTTATTTTTTCAATGAAGCTTTTATCGTTTTGTAAAGATGTTTCACCTTTGTCATAAAGAGACTCTCTTTGGCAAAATACTTTGCCTTAAATGCCTTGGTACTCTTTTTAAGTCTCTCTTTTATACGTTTTAAACGCACCATAGTCTCCACATACATCTCGCGTGACTTCAACCATGCAATACCTGACATCATCTTCTCATAGAGCCATTTAAACCATCCAAACTGCATAAGCTTATCTTCTGTTACTCTAAAGAGCCAAAAAGTAAATGCCGCTATGGGGATTTTAGAGATGTACAGTGCCAAGCCAAGTAACATTTGTCCACTCACAAAAAGCATCCCAGCATAGATACCAAATGTCTCCACCGTTGCCAAAAGTACAACAAAGATTACAAGAATAATATAAGCATTAATATCTTGTAGTTTTACTTCTATTTTTTGAAGAATCTTAAGCGAATGAATAGCCTCATATATAGGCTTAGCAATCCCCTCCCAAATCAATTCTTCAAAAATAATAAAAATAATAACGAGTATAAGTTGCAAAAGTGAAATAAACTTGTTTTGAATGGTTGTTAACATAGAAATATCCTGGATAAAATTAAAGTATTATAGCAATTTTATTAAAAAGTTTGGGGCTAGACTAGTTTAGAGGTATTTAAAAGAAAATAAATATTTCTTTTTGATTTATAGTAGTTTTACTTGAAGGGGTTTTATACAGTGAAGAAACGTACATTAAGTACGTGACCGAACGGAGCAAGATCCATTCAGCCGAAAATTCTGTGAAGCAGAATAAAAGATTACTTTCTTCTAAGTTCTTTGATTCTTGCAGCTTTACCCTTAAGTTCTCTAAGGTAGAACAATTTTGCTCTTCTGATTCTACCTCTTCTAAGTACTTCGATACTTTCGATAGACTCTGAGTAAAGTGGAAAGATTCTTTCAACACCAACAGAGTTGGCACCCATTTTTCTTACCATAAATGTACGTCCTGTACCTTGACCTCTGATAGCAATACAAAGACCTTCATAGTTCTGAACTCTTTCTTTACTACCTTCTTTAATTCTAACGGCCACTTTAAGTGTATCACCTGCTCTAAACTCAGGAACTGTTTTACCTTCTAGTTGTGCTTGCTCGAAGCTTTCGATGTATTTATTTCTCATCTGTTATACCTTTTTTGTATAAATCTGGGCGAAAATACTTTGTTTTACACAAAGCAAGCCCTCTT
>JALXBG010000110.1 GCA_026991605.1 Sulfurovum sp. | reverse complement strand
GTGTTTTGTTCTCGGGTAAGTTGTTAAGTTCTATCCCTCCAAATGCAATCCTTTTAAGATCAAGTACTTTGGCATCAAAGTGTGCAAAGAAACGACGAAGTTCTCTGTTTTTCCCTTCTGTAATAGTTACTCTAAGTTTAGTAAAGTTTTTTCCTTCACCTCTCACTTCAAAGTGTGCAAAAGGGGCAAATTCCATAGCGTAAATCTTGGATTTTTCATGGGCACCTGCTCTTGCGTCATCCAGTACTAGACCTTCTTTCATTGCATCCATCATTTCAGATGTAACCGGTTTGTCTATCTTGAGGTTGTAGGTTCTGTCCAGTCCGCTCTCCATAAGAGCTGTTGCCACTTCGACATCGTCTGTCAGGAGCAAAAGTCCCTCTGAGGCATAGTCTAGTCTACCTACAGGAGTAAAGTGTCTGTATTTGCCTGGTAATTTATGGTAAATTGTTGCACGCCCTCTGTCATCTTTTTTTGTAACGAGGACACCTTTAGGTTTGTTGTATACGATGATAGTAAGCTCTGAAGTGACTTTGATGGCTTTCCCTTTGACAAAGATACGGTCATCTTCTTGTACTTCATAGCCAAACTCTTTGAGTGGTCTTTTGTCAAGTGTTACTTCACCTGCTTCTATGAGTGCATCTGCCTCACGACGTGAATATTTGGTATTGTGTGCTATGTATTTGTTAAGTCTCATTTAGATTTTATTCCTGCATTTATTAAGTCATGTATATGAAGTACCCCAATGAGTTTTTGTTCCTCAGTGGTGATAGGTAAAAGTTGTATTTTATTCTTTTCAATAATCTCCAGTGCTTCTGAAGCAAGGAGTTCTGTGTTTGTATAGCTTGTTGGTGTTTGGTTTGCATAGGTAATAGCAAGTTCATCTAGTGAAAAGTTTTCTTTCATCAGTGCACGTCTTAAGTCCCCATCACTTAAAAGGGCAACAAACGTATCTGTTCCATCTACAATCAAAATATGTCCAAGCTTCCCTTGGCTCATAATGACGATAGCATCTTTAAGTGTGGTATCTGTTTTAATGATAGGCAAATCATCTGTTCTCATCAAATCTTTGATACGTATAAAAAGTTTTTTACCTAAGGTTCCTCCGGGATGGAAAGAAGCAAAATCTTCTTTTTTAAACCCTTTTTTCTCCATAAGTGCTACTGCCAAAGCATCTCCAAGTGCCATGGTAAGAGTGGTAGATGTAGTAGGTGCGATACCTAGAGGACAAGCCTCTTTCTCTACAGCAATATCAAGTACTACATCTGCATAGGTGCCCAAAGATGATGTTGCATCACCGGTCAGTCCTATCAAGGGGATGTTAAAACGCTTGATATGTGGCAGTATCTTGGTGAGTTCTTCACTCTCTCCACTGGAGCTAATGGCAAGTAGGGTATCTTCTTTGCCTATCATCCCCAAGTCACCATGTAGGGCTTCGGTAGGGTGCAAAAAAAAGCTGGATGTTCCGGTACTTGCAAAAGTAGCAGCCATTTTTGCGCCAACCAAGCCTGACTTGCCCACACCAGTGATAATAAGTTTGCCTTTTGTCTTCAAAATAAGATCTATGGCATCAAGAAAACTTTGATCTAAACGTGCTGCAGCCTGGAGTAGGGCATCTGCTTCAGTTTTGAAAGTTTCTTGTGCGATTTTGATGAGATTCATTATGCTACTTTAGATTTTATTTTATGATTATAGCATAGTGTTGATTAGGTAGGTAGAGAAGTACAAGAGAGAGTATCTATTACGCTCTCTTGTTTGGGCAAGATTATACAAGTGCTTTGGCTTGATTAATCCATAAATCTTTTTTTGCACGGTGTGCAAAAGTAGTGTTTTGTTCTAACCATTTGATATTCTCTTCACTCCAGTTTGCGATTTGTTCAAAGTGGTAGATACCTACCTCATTGAGTTGCGCTTCCATTTTAGGTCCTATGCCTTTTATTTGAGTGAGCGCATCTTTTTTCCCATCTTTTGCACGATTAAGCAATTCAGGTTTTATCCCTCCTTTCTGCGTTTCTACTGCTTCAAGAGTTTCCGTGACTTTTTCTATCGCCGAACTCTTTGGTGTTTTAAGCTCTTCTTTGGTATTTACAGTTTCAGCTTCAGCTGTCTCTTTGGGCGCTTTTTTTCTACTACTTTTTCCTACAATATAGCCCATGATAAAGCCTATAAGTGCTGCGAGTAGTAAACAAATGGTAATTTGTGAAGCAATTTCTAACATCTTTATTTTCCTTTTGTATGGTTTTGAATAATTATTTGTGACGTTTGGTCTCTTTTCTCTATACGTCTTGCTTGTGTGGTTGCACTCGACGTGGCTATCTCTTCCATAGACAAGATGGCTTTTTTTCTATCTTCAAGAACTTTTTCTATTAGTGCATGGAGTCGTGATTCTGCTTTATCCCGCTCACTTAGCACATCTTTATGCTCTTTAAGTACAGTAAGTAGGTAGTCTACTGCATCATTTTCAACGTTCTGTATCTCTTTTTTAGATATTTCTGGAGTATGTGAAATAACTATATGTTGCTTTTCAGTACTCTTTTGTGTTGTCTGTACTTTCTCTTCATAATTTTTATGTACAACTGTTTTCTTTTGAGGTGTTTTTCTGACAACCGTAGCTATTTCTTCGTTCTTTATAGTTTTTATGATCTCTTCATGTATGATAACTACAGGTGCTTGTTCTTTTGTAGTTTGAATAGCATATAGTGTGTATGTTTTCTGATATACACAGGCAATAATAAGTAAAAATAAAAGAAAGAGGAGTGCGAATAATGTTTTTCTCATAGGGCTTCCCTTCTTTAGTGGTTTAAATAGGGAATAGTAACACCATAGTGATTAATGATAGCTTAAGCTTATGTTTAAGATTAATTTTATTTATGAACACAATATCCGAAGATATTATGTTTTATACGATAAAGATTGTAGGAATAATAAGTGGGTATCTTTTCTTGGTACGTATTACATGTTTTCTGATACTGTTTCTAATATCATTTTCTATATCTTTATGATTTTTAAGTGCTTCAGGTTTCATGTTAAGAAGAAGTGTTTCTATCATTACTTCAATTTCTTTTTGGAATTTTTTATCTTCTTTATCTGGTACAAGACCATGGGTAGAAATAATTGGTTTTCCAAGCATTTTTTGTGTTTCTTGTGAAATCTGCGCAACAACATTTACTATACCATCTTCAGCAAGTTTTTGTCTGTCAAGAACCACATCATTTTCTATAGTCATATTGTTTTGGTTATCAATATATGTTTTTCCTGACTTCACTGTTTTCACTTTTTTGAGGTACTTTGTTGTAAGCTCTATTTGATCCCCATCAGACATAAGTAAAATATTTCTCTCATCTACTCCACACTCTACAGCCGTTCTTGCATGTTTGGCAATGTGATTGTATTCACCATGTACAGGTAAAAAGAACTTAGGTTGGATGAGTCTTAAGATAAGTTTTTGCTCTTCTTGTCCTGCGTGACCTGAGACGTGAATGTCTGCAAACTCTTTATAGCGTACAGTACATCCTGCTTTCATGAGTTTATTCATAAGACTAGAAACAGAAGCTTCATTTCCTGGAATAGCAGAAGCAGAGATAATAACTGTATCTGAAGGTTTAAGTTTGATGTGTCTATGCTCATCTGTTGCCATACGGTTGAGCGCAGCCATCGTTTCACCTTGAGAACCTGTAGTAACAATAAGTATTTCATGGTCAGCATATTTAGGTACTTCATGGACTTCAATGAAGTGTTTATCTTCAATATCCACAAAACCTAAGGCACGGTTTGTCTCAATATTTCTTTCCATTGAACGACCAATTACACAGATTTTTCTTCCGTGTGTCACAGCTCTTTCCATGGCTTGTACGATACGGTGAACGTTAGAAGAGAAAGTAGACATAATGACTCTTCCTTTTGCAAGGTTAAAGAGCGTATCAAATGTTTTACCTACAACCTTTTCAGACTTGGTTGCCCCTGGGTTGTGTGAGTTTGTTGAGTCAGAGAAGAGACAAAGCACACCTTTTTCACCATAGTGTGCAAAACGACGTAAATCCATTGTGTAATTGTCTACAGGAGTATGGTCTACTTTAAAGTCAGCCGTATGAATAATGGTTCCTACTTCTGTTTCAACCGCCAATGAACACGCATCGATAATAGAGTGTGTATTATGCATCCATTCGATTTTCATATCACCAATTTGGTGTTGTTTTCTCATTGTAACAAAGTTAAAGTTCTTTGTATATTGAGAAAGTCCATGTTCGTTGAATTTATTTTCTATCATTGCCAAGGCTAATGGGGTACCATAGATAGGGAATTGTAATTCTTTAAACAAGTAAGGCATCGCCCCAATGTGGTCTTCGTGACCATGGGTGATAATAACATAGACATCTTTCTCTTTTTTGAGGGTATGCAAGTAAGAAAAATCAGGTACTAAAATATCTACACCGTGCATCGTTTCATCAGGGAAACTCATACCCACATCGATGATAATTGCAGTACTCTCTGTTTCAAGTACCGCCATATTTCCACCGATTTCACCAAGTCCGCCCAGTGGGGTAAATCTGATTTTACCTTTAGAAGCCATGTCAATGTTTTTCCATGGATTCATCGTGTCATTTTTTACTTTATCATTAATTTCGAGATATTTTCTCATTTCATCATTTACGGTTGTTACATTCTTACGTTTACCACGATTTTTGTTGTTTCCGCCATTTCTATTTTGGTTATTGTTTGGCTTATTCCCTGGTTTATTGTTATTTGGTTTTCTATTTTGGTTGTTGTTACCAGCATTACGGTTTTGATTGTTGTTGTTTCTATTTTGGTTAGGATTTGGCTTCTTATTACCATTTGGCGTTGCTTTATCCTGTACGTTACCATTTACATCTTGTGATGGGTTTGGTTTTTTGTTTGGGTTTGGTTTTCTGTTCGGGTTAGGGCGATTGCTGTTCTCTCCTTGGTTTTGTGGTTTGTTATTGTTATTTTGTCTATGTGGGTTTGGACGTCTCTCTCTTGGTGCGTTATTGCCCTGATTTGGCGTTTTTTGCCCTTGATTTTGAGAGTTTTCTTTGTTTTGATTGTTGTTTTCCATCTAGATTATCCTTTAGTTCATTATATATATGATGATAAATAGATGTCTCAGCTTCATGAGGTCGTAAATTAGAATCTAAATCCAATTTAGTAAAGAGTTGAGTGACAATATCTTTAGAAAAAGCAGCAGAGAGATTTTTAGAGAGTTTTTTTCGTGGTTGCGCAAAAGCAATCTTTAAAAATATTTCAAACTTCTCGTCATCTCGTGACTGGTTTTTTTCTATTAAAAGCACGGCAGAAGTGACGTTAGGTGGAGGGACAAATGCTTCAGGCGGAACCTCGAAACAGAGTGTCGCTTTTCCTACACTTTGTGCTAAAACAGAAAGAGCTGAAAACTCTTTTTGCTTAGACTGTGCAGAAAACTTAACGGCAACTTCTTTTTGAACCATGACCAGAACTGACTGGCAATGTTCATCTTTAAATGCTTTTAAGATGATATTGGTCGCGATATAGTAGGGCAGGTTGGCTACCAGATGATAAGGCTCATCCAACAGACTTCCTGACTCCCAACGCTCAAGCACATCCCCACATCGAAGTTCAAAATTCCCGTTGTGGATGGAATCTTCAAATTCAGATGTTAGATGCTCACATAATCTTTTATCAACCTCAAATGCTGTGACATTTCGAACTTTTACAAGTTCTTTGGTTAAATCACCTAAGCCAGGCCCAATTTCTGCGACTTTTAAATCGTCTTTGGGCATCGCTTGGATGATTTTATGAAGAACAGTATTATCCTTCAAAAAGTTTTGACCAAATTTCTTAGAAGCGAATTCGGCTAAATTTTCAATAATCATACTATAATCTTCCTTTATAATCTATATTAATCATTTGTAGTAGATAATTTTTGTATAATTCTACCATAATTTAAAATGAAAAGAGATGCTTAAATGGATTATTTCGCAAAACGCATCATACCTTGTCTTGATGTGAATGATGGACGTGTGGTTAAAGGCGTTAATTTTGTAGGGCTACGTGATGCTGGAGATCCTGTAGAAGTTGCACGTCGTTATAACGAAGAGGGTGCAGATGAGATTACCTTTCTTGACATTGGTGCGAGCCATGAAGGACGAGATACTATTGTAGATGTAGTAAAAAAAGTAGCACAGGAAGTGTTTATCCCTCTTACAGTCGGGGGAGGTATACGTGAATTGCCAGATATTTATAATCTTTTAAATGTTGGGTGTGACAAAGTGAGTATCAACTCAGCAGCTATTAAAAGACCAGAGTTTATAGAAGAGGGTGCGAAGCGTTTTGGTTCGCAGTGTATTGTGGTTGCTATTGATGCAAAGCAGGTAAGCGAGAATAAATGGAACATATTTACCCATGGTGGACGTAACGATACAGGTATCGATGCGCTTGAGTGGGCAAAAGAGGCGTATGACAGAGGTGCAGGTGAGTTGCTTGTCACTTCTATGGATGCTGATGGTACTAAGGCAGGATTCGACAACACACTCAACAAGAAGATATCTGAGCTGGTAAATATACCTGTTATTGCGTCAGGTGGTGCAGGAACTATGAAGCATATTGAAGAAGCCTTTACCCTTGGTAATGCAGATGCAGCTTTGGCAGCTTCTATCTTTCACTTTAAAGAGATTGACATATTAGAGTTAAAAGAGTATCTTCGTGCTCAAAATATCCCTGTAAGGGTTTAAGAGGTTAGTATGTTTATCTGTGCAGGTAAATCAGAACAGTTTGACTTTGCAGTACCTGTAGGTATTGGACTGATTGAAGTGACGATGAATTTAACAAAGTTATGTCTTCCTCAAAAACCAGAATTTCTTTTGTTTGTAGGAAGTGCAGGAAGTTATGGTGAAAAAAAGATTTTTGATATAGTAGAATCAAAAACAGCCTGTAACATAGAAAACAGTTTTTTCAATGCAGGTGCCTATACACCTCTTGATAATATCATTTCAACAGCAGAAGATGTTTCACGTGAAACAATTGTCAATTCCTCCAATTATATTACCACAGATGAAAGTGTGGCAAAACACTATTTGAGTAAAAATATTCACTTGGAAAATATGGAGTATTTTGCGGTGCTCAAAGTAGCCGAAGCTTTTGGTATTCCTGCAGCAGGAATATTTATCGTGACGAACTACTGTAATAAAAATGCACATAAAGATTTTATGGCCAATCATAAAGAGGCGATGGAGAGGTTGACAAGATATATTAAAAAATAATCTTGTTTGATATTGGGCAACCACAAGGGATTGCCCCTACGAAATTTGGAAAATGTAGGGGTGCCCCTTGTGGGTACCCATTTATAATGAAAGAGATGTAATGAAGAAAATAATACAAGACCTCACTAAAGAAGAATTAGCGGATACTATTAAACCAGCTTTTAGAGCCAAACAAATTTATAATTGGATGTACCATAAGTATGCAACCTCTTTTGATGAGATGAAAAATCTCCCAAAAGATATGAGAGAGAAGCTCAATGAAGAGTATACCGTGGCACCACTCAAACAGGTTATGGTACAAAACTCTAAAGATGGAAGTCGCAAATATCTGTATGAATTACATGATGGACATACTGTTGAAGCTGTACTGTTACTGATGAGAGATAAGGAGTACCATGAAGATGGCTCTGTAAAGCATCAGGAGCGCTATACAGTGTGTATCTCCTCTCAGGTAGGGTGCAAGGTAGGGTGTGCCTTTTGCTTGACCGCAAAGGGCGGTTTTATGCGAAACTTGACTGCTGGTGAAATAGTAGAACAAGTACGTCTCATCAAGAAAGACAATAACATTGCTGTCAACCGTCGTGTAAACCTTGTCTATATGGGTATGGGTGAACCACTTGACAACTTGCCAGAGGTTGCCAAGTCAGTGAAAATTTTTGCAGATGAAGAGGGCATGGCTATTGCAACACATAGACAAACCATTTCAACCTCTGGACTCTCAGCGAAGATAGAAAGACTAGGAAAAATGGAACTGGGTATTAACCTTGCCATTTCACTTCATGCAGTAGATGATGAATTGAGACAAACCCTTATGCCTATTAACAAAGCGTATAATATTGCCTCCATCATTACCGCGGTAAAAAACTTTCCTGTCAATGACAGAAAGAGGGTGATGTTTGAGTACCTTGTCATCAAAGATGTCAATGATGATATGAGTGCTGCAAAGAAATTGCTTTCACTTCTCGATGGTATAAAAGCAAAGGTGAATTTGATTTACTTTAACCCTTATGGTGGAACAGAATTTAAACGTCCAAGTGAAGCTGATATGCATCAGTTCCAAGACTATTTAACAAAGCGTGGATTGCACTGTACGATACGTGAATCTAAAGGATTAGATATCTCTGCTGCTTGTGGGCAACTTAGAGAACAAGAATTGGAAGGTGAGGTATAAGATGGGTAGTGTTGATATTACGTTGATAGGTATTATTGTTGCGGTAGCTGTTATTGGGCTTGGGTGGTTGATGAAGGAAATGAACTCTTAGTGTTTGGGTATTGTTTCACGTGAAACCTGTTAATCAAACAACAACTGCTTGTTGTTTGCTTCTTTTGTCTTTTTAATTTTCCTCTTTCCTTAAACTGTGGCATTATTATTCTCTTCATTTTTTTAGAAAAAACGAAGCAAAAAAGCGTTGTGGCTCTCGAATCGCTCATCGCTTTCAAGGGCGTTCGCCACAACAAAGATTATTAATATAGCTAGGCTATCGCCGACTGCAAAAAGAACCTCTTATTTTAACTTCAAATGAGCCATTAATGTTTTCTTTGATCAGTTTAAATCGCTTACGTTTTTTTCCTTTTTTGGTTACTCTTTTCCTTTTTGTCGTAGTACAAAAAAGAAAAAAGTGACAGAGAATAACAACGCCACAAATTGGATAAAAAGGAAATTTAAAAATAGCAAGAAACAAGTAGTTAGTAGAAGAGAGAATCAACACCACGATTAGTATTTAAAGGAACTTAGTATAGAACAAAATCAACTACGATTAAAAACTCTTTTTTCAGGAGGATATATCAAAGATTTTTGTGACACAAAATCCTCTCGACTCTCAATATAAAACCGACTCCCATAAACAAATTCAAGACTATGTGCATGTAACATTAATCGTGGTGCACCATGTTGGATGAGTCTGTCCTCATCGCTTTGTGTCATGTCTAGGTAGTCATCACTGGCAGCATACGATGCTCCATAGATAGGGTCACCCAAGATAGGATGTTTCACGTGAAACAAATGGATACGTATCTGATGAAGTCGTCCTGTGTGAGGGTAGCAGGCTATGAGTGTTGCATCCAAATTGGCATCATATTCCAAAGGTACAAAGTCTGTATGTGCAGTCTTTCCTTCATCTGATATAAAGACTTTATGCTTAGTCTCATCGTATCCTTCTTTGTTTACTTTGATGCGTTCCGTAGATGTAAATGGTTCGGTAAGTTTACCATCTACCCATGCCAAATAAGACTTTTTAATGGTGCGGTTTTCAAATGAACTCTTGAGATGGTGCTCTGCTTTTTTATGTTTTGAAGCGAGGAGTAGTCCAGAGGTTTCCATGTCTATTCTGTGCGTACCATTTGCGTTATCCCCTGCGATACTTCGTACTTCATCTAGCATAGAGTAGGGGGTAGTCATGGTGTTGGGATGCACCAATACTCCAGAGGCTTTTTCAAATATCATAAAATCATTGTTCTGAAAAGTAGGGCGCATTCCTGTACCCTTGGGACGAAAGAAAACCATCTCCACATCACCTTGAACTTTGGTACCTGTATGTGTCATAGACTTACCATTGATGATGAGTCTCCCTTTTGCGATGTGTCTTTGGGCTTGACCCTGGGTGTAGTTTAACGTACGCATTACGTAAAGAAATGCAATGGTCTCTTCTTCAATATGGAATTTCACTTTCACGAATGGCATACTTTGCTTACCTCTTTATAACAGCTTTTAGGGTAGAATTCTAGCATAAATTATAGATAGATAGGATATAAAATGGTTGAAAGATATTCAAGACCAGAAATGGCAGAGAAGTGGACACAGCATGCAAGATATGCAGCGTGGCTAGAAGTAGAGAAAGCAGCAGTGAAAGCATGGGCAAGACTTGGGAAAATTCCTCAGGATGATGCAGATAAGATTGTAAAAAATGCAACATTCTCAGTAGAGCGAATCGAAGAAATTGAAGCGATTACCAGACATGACCTTATCGCTTTTAATACCTCTGTTTCAGAAAGCTTGGGTGATGAGTCAAGATGGTTCCACTATGGAATGACATCTTCCGATGCTGTTGACACAGGTGTTGCACTTCAGATGAAAGCATCATTGGGAATCATCATAGAAGATGTAAAAATGCTTATGGAATCTATCAAAAAAAGAGCAGAAGAACATAAGATGACCTTGATGGTAGGACGTTCACATGGTATCCATGGAGAGCCTATTACTTTTGGTCTTACACTAGCCGTTTGGTATGACGAAATGGCGCGTCACTTGACGAACCTTGAACAGACTATGGATGTTATTGCCGTAGGTCAAATCTCAGGTGCTATGGGTAACTTTGCACATGCGCCACTTGAGCTTGAAGAGTATGCGATGGAAGAATTAGGGTTAAAACCTGAGCCTTGTTCAAACCAAGTAGTGCAACGTGACAGATATGCAAGACTTGCAACAGCACTTGCAACGATGGCTTCGTCTATTGAGAAGTTTGCTGTACAGGTAAGACACTTGCAGCGTACAGAAGTGTATGAAGCTGAAGAGTATTTTGCCAAAGGGCAAAAAGGGTCTTCTGCAATGCCTCACAAAAGAAACCCAATCCTTACAGAAAATATCACCGGTCTTGCACGTATGATAAGAGCCTATGCTAACCCTGCCATGGAAAACGTAGCACTATGGCATGAGCGTGATATCTCTCACTCTTCTACAGAGCGTTTTTGGTTGCCTGATACATTCATTACAACTGACTTCATGATGCACCGTATGAACTCTGTTATCGCAAATCTTACTGTAATGCCTGAGAACATGATGAAAAACCTTAATCTCACAGGTGGACTTGTTTTCTCTCAACGTGTACTTCTTGAGCTTCCTTTAGCAGGTGTGAGTCGTGAAGATGCCTACCGTATTGTACAGCGTAATGCGATGAAAGTATGGGAAGAGATACAGCAAGGCAAATCATCTACTAATGAGAAAGGTGAGTCCCTCTATCTTCAGTACCTACTTGCAGATGATGAGCTTAGAGAGTCTCTCTCTGAAGAGCAGATTAGAGAGTGTTTCAACTTTGATTACTATACAAAAAATGTAGATGCCATCTTTAAAAGAGTTTTTAAATAGGCTTGTTAGACGAGATGTTTTGTGCCGTACAATCAGTACGGCTTAAAAATATTTTTTACAACTTATACTACATTAAATTTATTTGATTTTTTATATTAATTATTATTCATTTAACTATCTTTTTATATAAAAAACTTTAATATTTCTCATTATTTCCCGCCCAGACAGCCTTTGCATAACTATCACAAAATCTTATAAGTAAGATGCTTAAAAATGATACGAAATTTCAAAAAAAGCCAAGCATAATTTGAGTAAAATCGGATAAATATCTCACAATATTAGATGTGAGAATTATGCACTAGGGAGTATAGATGATAAGAGTGGTCAAACGAAACGGAAGAGTAGAAACTTTAGATGTCACAAAAATACAGAAATATACAGCAGCAGCCGTAGAGGATCTTGTACGTGTAAGTCAGAGTGAACTTGAAGTAGATGCGAAGCTACAGTTCCGTGATATGATAACCTCAGAAGAGATACAGACAACACTCATCAAAACAGCAGTTGACAAGATAGACATTGACAGACCAGACTGGACATTCGTTGCATCCCGTCTTTTTCTCTATGATATCTATCACAAGGTGACAGGCTTTACAGGCTACAACCACTTACGCGAGCACTTTGAACGTGGTGAGAAAGAAGGGCGTATCGTTCTTGGGCTGAAAGAGAAGTATGACCTTGATGACTTGAATGACTACCTCAAACCTGAGCGTGATTTACAGTTTACATACCTTGGTATTAGAACACTTTACGACAGATATTTACTTAAAGACCGTAAAGGTGTACCTATAGAACTTCCACAGCAACTCTTTATGGGTGTGGCAATGTTCTTGGCTCAAAACGAATTTGACTGTCAAACATGGGCGAAAAAGTTTTATGACATCTTGTCAAAGTTTGAAGTCATGGCAGCCACACCTACACTTTCAAATGCACGTACACCAAGACATCAACTAAGCTCTTGTTACATTGGTTCAACCCCTGACAACATTGAGGGTATCTTTGATGCGTACAAAGAGATGGCATTGCTAAGTAAGTTTGGTGGTGGTATTGGTTGGGACTGGTCACTGGTTCGTGGTATGGGTTCATTCATCGATGGACATAAACATGCAGCAGGGGGAATCGTACCTTTTCTTAAAATCGCCAATGATGTTGCCATTGCGGTTGACCAACTCGGAACGCGCAAAGGTGCCATCGCGGTTTACGTGGAGCCTTGGCATGTTGACATCCGTGACTTCCTTGACTTAAAGAAAAACTCTGGAGAAGAACGTCGTAGAGCCCATGACCTCTTCCCTGCTATCTGGCTAAATGACCTTTTTATGCAAAGGGTAGAAGCCGATGAGATGTGGACACTCTTTGACCCTTACGAAGTGACAGAATTGACAACACTGTACGGTGAAGATTTTGAAAAACGTTACATTGAGCTTGAAAACTCAGAAGATGAAATCACAAGAGAGAGAGTCTCTGCGAAAAACTTATGGAAAGAGATGTTGCGTTCTTATTTTGAAACAGGAAATCCATTCTTGACATTTAAAGATACCGCCAACAGAGCCAACCCTAACAAACACGTAGGTGTCATCCGTTCGACAAACCTTTGTACTGAGATTTTCCAAAATACAGCGCCTAATACGTATAAGACAAGGTTTACATTTGTAGATGGCACAGTAGAAGCATACGAAGAAAATGAAATGTTAACTGTTGACAATGGCACAACGAAACCAGCGAAAAAAGTGACAGCACTTGACAGCCTTAATGGTAAACAAATCTGGATTGTGGATAAAGAGAAAACAGATGGTGACACAGCGGTATGTAACCTCGCATCTGTCAACCTTTCTAAAGTCAATACGACAGAAGATTTGGAACGCGTTGTACCTATCGCTACGCGTATGTTAGACAACGTGATAGACCTAAACTTCTACCCACTGGCAAAAGTGAAAAAGACCAACGAGAAGTCACGTTCCATCGGACTAGGTGTGATGGGTGAAGCACAGATGTTAGCAGAATCTGGCATAGAGTGGGGAAGTCATGAACACTTTACGAAAATAGATGAAGTGATGGAGTCGTTCTCTTATTACATCATTAAAGAGTCTTCTAACCTTGCACTTGAAAAAGGTGCGTACCCTACATTTGAGGGGTCAGACTGGTCAAAAGGTATCTTCCCTATTGACAAAGCAAACGAAAATGCTTGTAAGCTTGTTGACAGAGGTGGACTCTTTGGGTACAGCCATGACTGGCAAGCCCTAAGAGAAAAAGTAAAAACAGACGGTATGCGTAATGGATACCTCATGGCTATCGCACCTACTTCGTCTATCTCTATCTTGACAGGTACGACACAAGCCATCGAGCCTGTGTATAAACGTAAATGGTTTGAAGAGAACCTTTCAGGACTCATCCCTGTGGTAGCACCAAATTTGTCAGCAGACACATGGCAGTACTACACCCCAGCCTACGACCTAGACCAAAATGTCCTCATCAAAGCAGGAGCCATTCGTCAAAAATGGCTAGACCAAGGACAGTCACTTAACATCTTCATCACACTTGACAAGGCAAGTGGTAAATACCTGAATGAGATTTATATGAATGCTTGGAAGTTTGGATTGAAGTCGACGTATTATTTGAGAAGTCAGTCGCCTGAATCAAGTAATGATGTTGAGGATCGCTCACAAGAGTGTGTTGGGTGTCAATAATATGGCAAAGGTAATATTTAAAGGCTTATTTCAAGGTCAACATAATTATCACTTTAGTAATCAAAGTGAAAATGTAATGGTAGCTACAATAGATTTGGTATATAAAAATCAAAATTTTAGAATAGAAGTAAAGCAACCATATGGTACTTCTTTCGAAGAAGATGAAGGTTTTGAAGTCTATATACCTTTTGATAGTTTATTAAGAGAATTAAACTATAGTGCTCTTTCAGATAAGCTTGAGGAGTATTATAGAAGTTTGATTGGTAGTACTGGGAGGGGTATTAGAATTGAAGGAGGTTCAAACATTCAGATGAGTAATAATTCTTTTGTTCAACCAATGTTAGTTGATATTCCTCTTGCCAGTGATAATGGAACTACTTGGTAAATTAGATAGTTTTTCTCGTTCCATCCTCTTTGAGGTGGAATGCATACTTCACTTCAAATTTACAATAACTACAATTCATCGCTAGATGGAAGAAAAAACTAAAATAACGCAAAAATTCTGATATGCATTCCCACGCGGAGCATGGGAACGAGCCTTTATTGGTAAAAACGTTGTTTAGACTATCTAACACGTAAAATAAGCCATTTTAAACTCTTTTTTGACCCATGGTATGGAAAATAAAATAAAAATGCTTATTTTGGCTATTAAAAATGGGGTATTTTGTAGGTCGGGGTGTCCTCTCCCCGACAATAATTTGCATGAAGATATATTTAGGTGATTTTTAATAAATTATTTTGATGTGTGTTTGATTTTTATCCCGTATCAGATTTATGTCGGGGAGGGGACACCCCGACCTACGGATTTATTCACCCGTATACAATTGTCTCGGTCTTGCAATTTTAGACGTTTCGTCTTTTTTAAATTCTATCCATTGGGTTATCCACCCCACTGTTCGACCTATAACAAAAATCGGTGTGAACATAGATTTGGGTATTTGCAATGCCGTTAAAATGATGCCTGTATAAAAATCAATATTTGGGTAGAGATTGCGTGAAACAAAATATTCATCGTTTAGAGCTATCTCTTCTATCTTTCTGGCGATTGCCATGAGTTCTGTGTCAAGTCCCAGTTCTTCACGTAACTCATCTTGTAAGCCTTTGAGTATTTTGGCTCTTGGGTCGAAGTTTTTGTAAACACGGTGTCCAAAGCCCATGAGTCTGAAGTCATCATCGGGGTCTTTGGCTTTTTCTATAAACGCTTCTACTTTGTCCACAGAGCCTATGTACTCAAGCTGTGCGATGACAGACTCGTTTGCTCCGCCATGCGCACGCCCCCAAAGTGCTGCGATACCTGAACTTA
>JALXBG010000109.1 GCA_026991605.1 Sulfurovum sp. | reverse complement strand
CTTTTTTAGCGATAGCAAATGCTTCAGCACGTTCTTTACGTGTCTCTTCACTTACTTTTTTCACTACAACAGTCCAGTCAACTTCATTGAACTTCAATGAGTTCATCAAGTCATGCCCTGTCTCTTTAATCACATCTGCAGATTTTTGAATAGAAGAAAAATCTCCTACTTCAAACATAAAGATACCTACTTCATCTACTTGAATTCCTTTATCGATAAGCTCAAGCATTCTGTCATAAAAATCGTCTTTTAAGTGTCTTAAATCATAACGTTTCATTAATAGGTTCCTTTCTGAGCAAAGCCCATAAACGACTCTTTAGCAGAGTGCACCCCAAGGGCACTTCTTTCAGGGCGCTCTCGCGACTTGTCGCTCTTAAATAATGTATAACTATTTCTCATTATCTATCCACCTCTCCAAATACAATGTTTGTTGTACCTATAATGGTTACAACATCTGCAATATATGTACCTACAAGTAACTCTTGTAGTAAACCTGTATGGAAGAAACTTGGTGCTCTACACTTTAGTCTGTAAGCATATGGTTCACCTTCAGATTTAATGTAAAAACCAAGTTCACCTTTTGGTGACTCTGTTGGTACGTATACTTCACCTTTTGGTGGTCTCATACCTTGAGTCACGAGTACAAAGTGTTGCATAAGTGCATAGTTTTGTGTCATGATCTCTTCTTTAGGTGCTGAGATGTACTGAGGAGCGTGAGCCATAAGTTGTGGCTCAGTCTCTTTATACATAGGAATGAGTTGTCTTAAAATACGCGTAGACTGTCTCATCTCTTCCATATAGAGTCTGTAACGTCCATAAGAGTCACATCTGTCTGATGTTGGAATATCAAAGTCAAGTTCTGGGTAGAGTTCGTACGGCTCTTCTTTTCTAATGTCCCATTTGACACCAGACCCTCTAAGCATTACTCCTGTACAACCCCAAGAGAGTGCATCTTCAGCAGAGATAACCCCTACATCTTCCAAACGCATTTTCCAGATACGGTTTTCTGTCAAAAGTGCTTCGTATGTATGTTCTACTTCAAAGTCTACTTTATCACAGAATGCTGCAAGGTTTTCTAACCAACCAGCAGGTAAATCTAGTGGTACACCACCGATACGTACTGCTGAATGTGTCAGTCTTGCTCCACAGTAATCTTCCATCAAGTCCATTGCAAATTCACGTTCACGGAATGCATAAAGGAATACTGACATCGCACCGACATCCAGTGCATGTGTCGCTACAAAGAAAAGGTGGGAAATTACACGGTTAAGCTCAAGAAGTGCTGTTCTAATCACTTGTGCTCTACGTGGTGCTTCGATACCAAGAAGCTTTTCAACAGCCAATGCATAGGCATAATTGTTAGAAGTTGATGCAATATAGTCAAGTCTATCAGTTGTTGGTAAAAACTCGTTGTACGTCATGTTCTCAGCCATTTTCTCAATACCACGGTGTAAGTAACCGATATCTGGGTAGGCTTTCATTACCTGTTCACCTTCAAGTTCAAGAACAAGTCTTAACTGACCATGCGCAGAAGGGTGCTGAGGACCGAAGTTGATAACCATTGTATTGTCATCACGCTCAAAATTGAGGTTTTCAAAAAATGGCGTTAATTTATTGGATACTTGCATGCTCTCCCCCTATCTTCTTTCATCTAATGTTTTAGATGATTTTTTATTATAATTTACCAACAGTGTTTCACTATATTCAATCTCTTGTTCTTCTTCACCGTTATACTCTGCACCAAATGGTACTTCATACCCAACACGAGAGAAACGTTTTGTATCTTCAACATCAATTTTCGCAGGGTCTCTGTTTTCAGGCCCGATGATATCTCTGTACTCTTTACCAAAGATTTTGTCTACTTCATACCATGAAGCGAATTCATCACCTTCTAAAGGGTATGTTTTAAGCAATGGATGACCTTCCCAGTCATCAGGCATAAGGATACGTTTAAGGAAAGGGTGATTGTTTACTTTAATACCAAACATATCAAACATTTCACGCTCTGCAAAGTTTGCAGATTTGTAAAGTGGCTCGATACTCTCAATCGCAGCGCCATTTGCCAAACGACAGACCACTCTTACTCTTTTTGCTTCTGTCACATTAAGGAGTTGCCAGAAAAGTTCAAACTCATTGTCTTTTGCCAGGTAATCCACTGCTGATTGCTCAGAACATTGTGTATAGCCACACTCTTCTTTTAGTGTTTGCATTACTTTGAAGTTGTCTTCAGGGTTGATGTTAAGTACAAGTTGTCCTATCTCAACATAAGACTCTTTTGCGTCTGCACCTACGGCTTTAACCACTGCTGCAAAATGCGCATCTTCTACTTGAGTTCTAGGTACACGTGGTGCTACCCAAAATCTATCTGTATAGTAAGACTTTCCTTGAACGTTGTCTTTTGGTACATACTTTCTCATTAGTAGGTTCCTTTCTGAGCAAAGCTCATAAACGACTCTTCAGCAGAGAGCTCGCGCGACTTATCGCTTACTAAAAATTTCATTTTCATTATATTAACCTCGCTCTTTTTTTACCAGTTTGAGTCGTTAAATCTTGTTTGGTATTTTTCTTCATATCTGCAGACTCTTTACGAATCTTCTTCTGAAGCATCATTAGTGCATACTGAAGTGTTTCAGGTCTAGGTGCACATCCTGGCAAGTAAATATCTACAGGGATAATTCTATCTACTCCTTGCACAGTTGCATAGGTGTTAAACATACCACCAGTGTTTGCACATGAACCCATAGAGATAACCCATTTAGGCTCAGTCATTTGGTCATAAAGACGTCTTGCAAACTCAGAGTGCTTTTTAGAAAGCGTACCTGCAAGTATCATTACGTCTGCTTGTCTGGGACTTGCTCTAAAGATGGTTCCCATTCTATCGAAGTCATAACGTGATGCTCCAGAAGCCATCATCTCAATCGCACAACATGCGAGTCCATAGGTCAGCGGCCAAAGTGAATTTGAACGCCCCCAGTTTACGAGTTTGTCTACCGAAGTCAATGCTATCGGTAATCCAGCTGAGCTGGCATAGTTTACTTGATGCTGTGCCATTCAAGTGCTCCTTTCTTCCATGCATATACGAAACCAATCGTAAGTAATAATATAAATAGTAACATCTCTGCAAAACCAAACCATCCAAGTAGTTTAAAGTCAATCGCCCACGGGAACATAAAGATGATCTCTACATCAAACAAAATAAACAGAAGTGCAATAAGATAAAACTGTATTGAAATAGTGTTAGGTTGTTTTGTTACCTCTGGTCCACATTCGTAGATACTAAGTTTAAGCTTTTCAGTGTCAAGCCGTGCCATTTTTCTAGAAACAAAACGAGCAGCCCACAACGTTGCGGGGAACGCTACCGCCGTTAACGCGAATAAAACAAATACACCAAAATATGGATGTTCTGTAATTACATGAGTCATATTAATCCCTTAATTTTTTTCATCAATCCCTTATCTACCATCTAATGATGTGTAGAGAATTCTCAGAATATTAGTTTCATACTAGCCAAAAGTTGGTTAAAAGATTTTTGAGTTACGAGGCTTTTAATGATTAGTTTTAGCGATGTAACCAAGTGAAACAAAGGAAAAGGGGTTACAATGTCAAAAAATTACATGAGGTTAGATGATGAGGAAGAAACTTACAAATATACTTTACTGGGTTGCTATGGTTGGACTGGTTTTTTGGTTTTCTTATACAAAAGGTTGGATTTTAGCCAACTTTGAGTCTATCGATGCCAAAACTGCCCTTACTTTACTGGAAAATGATAACAACATCTCTTTGCTCGATGTACGTACCATCCCAGAGTACAAAGAGGGACATTTACGTGATGCCACACTCATTCCTATAAATACCTTGGCCAATAATCTTGATAAGCTAAAAAATGTAAAAAATAAAAAGATTATCGTCTACTGTAGAAGTGGAAGCCGCTCCGTAGTTGCTTCACGCATCTTAGAAAAAAACGGCTTCACCCCACTCAATGTAAAAGGTGGGATTATTCAGCTTATGGGTGCTAAAGCAGAGATAGTGAAGTAGATTATAAAACTACTTGTAACGCTCCGAGTGTCTCATAGGTGATGCCACCTGTGGCTAGGCTGTTTTCTCTTTGGAACTTGTCTAGGGCGTTTCTTGTTCCTTTACCTAGAACACCATCTGCTTTACCGGCACTATAGCCACGCTCATTCAAGGCAGATTGGATTTTGGCGATGACATCTTTGTTCATATTGGTTTGACACAAGATACGTTTCCACTCTATCTTGGTTGCTGCCAGTTTTTTACGTTTTTTCATCATTTTATACTCAGCCTCTATAGGCTTTTTGACCTCTTTTGCTTCAGCAATTAACTTCTTTACCTTAACACTCTTTGTTTTTGCAGGAACGATACTCGTTTCCACATGTGCAGGCGTGTCTAAGACGATTTTGGTAAGTTCAACTGTTTTTGCTTTTTCTTCTGTCAGACAGATTTGTTTACCTGTGTATTTGTACTCTTCATCTATTTTGTCATCGGCATGTACCCAGTCAAATCTTGCTTCACTTTCAAGTACGGTTTTTTCTACTGTTTCGTACAACGCAGGTTGTGGAATATTTTCTATCTGAGTATCTGAAAGCAGCTGTTTTACCTTAATTACTTTTGTCTCAGCCGGTATTTCTACTACTTTGGTAGTTGCTGGTGCTTTTAAAACTCTTTTTTTGATGGTTTTGTATTTTGCAGGTATCTTCACCAAACACATAATCTCACCCGTAGCACCAGAAACACTCTGTGCAGGGTTTTGTCCCTTTTTCCACACAGTTTTTTCAGCTTCTACCAGTACTTTCTCTTCAATTTCGTCATACTCTGCTGGTACTTCGACTATCTTTTTACTCGCTGGTTTTACCACAATCGTTTTTTCAACCATCTCAAATTCTGGTTCGATGACTTTTGTTTCATTGTGCTCATTTCTTACCAAAACATCTTCAGCTGTGGTCTTAAATTTACGTGGTACAAAGTACTCTTTATAGCAGTCCCCAGGTTCTGCACTCTTTAAGTTTACACCTGTAGCCTCAACAGCTTTAAGTAAAATAGGACTTACCAAATGTGCTTTTTTATTGAGTGAACTTTTCCATGTACGGAGTGCAGGCTTCACCTCTATGGTTTCTGTAACTTCTTTGTAGGTTGCAGGTACAGGCTCTAGTTTTTTAGTCTCAGGTACGATGACTACTTCTTCTTCTATATCTTCATATTCGGCAGGAAGGATTTCTATCTTTTCAGATGCCTCTTTGACAAGGACTTTCTCTTCTACATCTTCATATTGTGCAGGTAAAACAACTCTGGCATAACACTCTCCGGCTTTTGCATTGGGTGGGGTAAGTGAAATCTCTTGTGCGTGTGTAAAGCTAAGTGGCATAAGTAGCGCCATAAGCAAGGTGGAGTATTGGGTTTTCATCAGGTTCTTCCTCTAAGTTTTTTCGTATCTTAAAGGAATTGTATTACCCGAGTATTACCTCAACACTATATTAAACTTTGAATCCCATACTCTTAGCCCCTTCAAAGCTAGAGCCTAACTCTTTTTCTATCTCTTCTAAAAAGTCATAGTTGGAAAATACGGACTCTTCACGTACCGCTACTTTATAGGCTGTGTTTTTAATGATGAGATTTATCTGTCCACCTGTGAGTTCATGGCGTGCAAGTTCCGTCATATCAAAGCCCTCTTCATAGTCTGCATTTTCAGGCAACATAAACTGCCAAAGGCGAAGACGCTGTTTTTTACCTGGTTTTTTAAACTCTATCTTGTAGTTAAAGCGGCGTGAAAAGGCTTTGTCTATATTGCCAAGCAGATTGGTGGTGGCGATGAGGATACCCTCAAACTTCTCTATCTGCTCTAAGAAAATGTTTTGCATCTGGTTATGCATTTTATCTGCAGAACTGCCTGTACCTTCACTTCTTGCACTTAAAAACTGGTCTGCTTCGTTAAGTAGCAAGATGGGATCTACCTTTGCTTTTTTACTTAGTTCTTTAAAGTCATCAAAGATTTTACGTACATTCTTTTCACTCTCACCCACGTACATTGACAATATCTTTGAACAGTCAAATGACAAGATAGGACGCTTAAGTGTTTTAGCCAAACTCATCGCTGTCATCGTCTTACCAGTCCCTGCTGCACCATAGAAGATAATACGTGCATCAATCCCTTTACGCTTGTCTTTGATACCCCATTCACGAAGCTTTTTAAACACCTCTTTGTCAACCTGTTTGACAACATTGTTTAACGTCTCTCTGGTTTTAGGATGGAGTACCACATCATCTAAGGTAGTCGTAGGTTTGAGGTACTCAAAAAGCTCTTGTTCATCTACGAGTTCGTTGAGTTTGAGTTTTGCCACTTTTTTCTTTTTCTTCGGGTGGATAATGCGTTGCATCACCTCCTCTTGCAGGTAAAAAGAACGGCTTACGCCTCCAAACATATTGAGTATCTCTTCATAGTCGATAATCTCTTCGGTAATGAGCTTCGCACCCTCTTCTAACAAGGCACGATTTTTTATCTTCTCGTACTCATCAAAAGAGATGAGTTCTATAAGGGTGTTCATATCTCTAAACTGCCCCTCTCCTCCTGAGTACTCCTCTTTTAGAAGTGCCAAGAAAATACGCTTCTCTTTTTCATCTAACTCTTTCTCTTTAAAAAACTCCTCCACTACGATGGGAGTCTCCGTCATCTTCACACGCTCTTCTATACGTGCCGTAAGTAGCGTTAGCTTGTTTTTAAGGCGTCCGATGCTTAGAGAGTTGTCGGCAAAGCCTTGTTTAAAAGTAGAGATTTTATGTAAAAGTGCCACCATGTCAAACTGGTCTTGCAGGTATTCCAAGTGGTCAGTGTAGGGTTTAACCTCTGGTAAAAAGATTTCAAGTGACCCCTCTTCAAGCAGACGAAGCAGTGATATACTAGGTGTCACAGATGCTGAGAGTAACTCCAACTTAGAAGCTTCATGCGCCTTCACCTGCCCAAAACTCACCTGAATAAGCCAACCTAAATCAAGTAGATTTTTCACAAGCCCAAGCTTTTTTAAATACACATACCCCTCAGAAGAGAAGTTTTCTTGCAGTACTTCAAGTACAGACACTTCTTCCAGCCCTGCCACATACCGTTTACAAATATGCTGCACCAACTGTGCCTCTTCCTTGGTACATTTAAGTTGTTCATAAATAGATGTTTTACTCACATCTTTTGTTTCGATAAAGTCAATAAGGTGTTTCAATGTGCTTCCTAATATTTTGTAAATTTAGTTGAGTATTTGTAAGATATCTGATTTTAATTTGGGTAAGTGTATTCTCAATACAATTTCTAAGATTTCATCATCAACACTGTCATAATCATGTGCTATAAAATTTCTCACCGCATTCATACCACGTAAATCTTCTTTATCAAAGTACGAAAGAATTTCAAATTCATTTTCCTCTTTCAGTTTATTGAACTGTTCGGAAATAGTAATGATTTTCATACGAATAGCTGGCTTAAGAATTCTATCTTCAAGAGCCATCATTATTTTACCTTTTTGTTGGATAAAATATTCAATATCGTCAATACTTACTAAAATACTTTGCAAACGTTTTTTCATAAAAGTATCTGCTCTTTTTGTAAACTTTCTTGTAATAGAATATTATTGGTATTTACAGGAATCAAATCTACTCGATGATGCAATGCGTGTTCTAACTCTTTTTTTATCTCTTCAAGAGCAATCAGCTTTTTAAATGCGTTGTCTTTGTAAAAAACATTATGGTCTATACGATACGTAATATCAACATCACTATAGCTATCTTGCGTACCTCTTGCATAAGAACCAAAAAGACCTACGAGCTGTATCCCAGAGGGTAATTTTTCTGCATTATACTGATGTAAATAATCTACTATCTCTTTTTGTTTTAACATAGATTGATTATAGTTAAAAGGATTAAGAATGTCAATACATTTAAGTTATTGTGCCATTAGGTGAGGATGATTTAGAGTTTCTGTCAAAAAATATCATATTAAGGGTTTTCTATTTTTAATCTTCTCTTTTATATAGTTGGCTTCTTCATTTTTCCCTAATTCGTTTAACACTAAATATGTAAATAAAAGAAGATTTTTTTCAATAACCTCAAGTGTTGTGACAATATCATCATTTGTATAAAATGAACCTATTTTATTTTCCTTCATACGTTTTCTAATTTGATAAATACCTGTATGAGTATAATCCGATAAAACCTTCCAAGCATTTTTCTTTTCTGTTTGAAAATATTCATCTGTAGCGTATGCCTTATCTAATTCTTTGCATAGAGTTTTTTTATTATATAAATGAAGCTTACCATTCAAATACTGTTCGAATTCATCTTCTTTTACTACAGACATAAGCCATAGTCCTCTATATTCTGTATCTAATAAGGTTCGCAGTAAAGCTATTGCTGAACCAATATTTTCAAGCTCAATGAGACTTATTATAGAATCATAGTGCTCAATAAAAAGATTATGATGGGCTATTAATATAATTTCTTTTTTTGTTGGATTGTCTATCTTATTTTGAAATACATCAGAAAAGTATTCTATAACTTCAATTCTCAACTCATTTGAATCTTCAAGTTGCATATTGAGTTTAGATTTTATAGCAATACTCTGTGATTTTTTCTTAATAAGAGATTCATTATTGTCCATAAACATTTACATAGCCAGAATATTGAACATTTTGATTTATATACCCAGAATGTTGAACGTTAACTGTTTTAGGTGCTGTAGCTGCCATATAATTCATATAACTTGTATAGGCTGCTGCATCAGATGCAGCCTTTGCTCTTGCATTTGCCGATGCTTCCATTTCTTTTCCTCGATAAAATTGATATTCTTGATTGGAGAGAGGACTAGCACATCCAGCTTTTCCGACTTTTGAGGCAGATGAAATTATTACGTAACCTTTTTTTCTGTTTCCAGTAGATTTAAAGTTTTTCATTACTTTTTCTATTACTGAGTTTTTTGCCCATAGCAAATCTCCTTCTTTACAAATGAATCCATTTTGTCTATAAAAATTTAATATCTTTTTATCTACTTCTAAATTTTTATTATAAGTATGTTTCCTATAGAATGTATCATAAGTAGGAACCCTAAAAGGTTTACCGTCAACATATACTATATGTTTAATATTTGGATTGAAGCTCGGTTGAGCACATCCAGTGAAAAATAATGCCATTCCTATTATCGCAACTATCTTAATTATTATTTTCATTGAGTTTTCCCTTCTATATTTACTCAAATTATAACAGTTTTATTTTACATAACAAGGATATATTTGAAATATTTTTTTTCAAAACGCCTAGTACATTAACTTAAGACCTTATCCTATAAAGTAGTATATACATATACTATTAAATAAACTCTCTCACATTTCCGATTCTTATTCCTGATAGATAAAAATATTTTGATATACTTTGTTACTAAAAAACAAAGAAAATTATGCAACTTTTTAAAAACCTATTTTCTAGACCATTGTCAATACAACTTACCGTGACCTCATCCAACGGATTTCACTTGCGTCCTGTGGCGCAGTTTGTCAATGAGGCGAAGTCTTTTGAGTGTAGTGTGGAAGCAACATTTCATGGAAAAACTGTCGATGCAAAAAAAGTAAACACCTTGCTTTCACTCTCTTTGGAGAAAGAAGATACTTTTACCCTCACAATACAAGGCAAAGAGGCAGAAAAAGCACTTAAAGTTTTACAAACACGCTTTAATACCCTCATGCAGGATGACAAAGAAGTCGTAGCAATAGAAAAGGAAAGTGCCTCTTATGACGGTGAAGTCTTAGATGGAGACATCATCTCTAAAGGGGTGGCTATCGCTTCTACCTATCTCTATAAAACAGAAGAGATACAACACAACAACACACTAAGTTTTAACGCAGCTATTACCCAGACACGCAAAGCACTTGAAACCCAAGGTACAGACATTGCCTTAGCACAAAAAGCCTTACTTGTTTCACTGGAAGAAAAGAGCAATTCACTAGAGACTTTGGAACAAAACATTCACAAAGAGATAGAAGCACTCCAAGGTACAAAACTCTTTGCAAAAAGTGTGGACTATCAGGACATTTTACAGCAGGTTAAAAAAGCTTTGGGCTTAGAAGTGAAAATCACTTTTCCTAGTGAGAAATTTATACTTCTTGCAGATGACCTCTTACCTAGTGAGATAGCAATGCTTGCTAACAACACAGAGGTACAAGGTGTTATACTCAAAGAGACCTCTATCAACTCACATACTGCCATACTCCTACGTGCTTCTGGCATCGCTTCACTCATAGCTGATACAAGCAAGATACCTTTAGACAGAGAGATACTTTTAGATAGTTTTGCAGGACTTGTGGTACTAACTCCAAGTAGTGACGATATAGAAAAAGCCAAAGCCCTACAAGAAAAAACTAACGTACAAAAAGCACACTCTGCATCTAAACGTTTTGACACTGTCTTAACACCTAGTGGCAAGCAGATAAAAGTCTTAGCGAATGTAGGTGATATTCAAAGTGCAAAAATAGCAAAAGATGAAGGCGCTGAAGGCATAGGGCTTTTACGTACAGAGTTTTTGTTCAAGTCTGTCAAGCCAAGTTTACAGGCACAAACCGATGCACTTAAAGAAATATTTAGCACCTTTGATGACATCACCGTGAGAACACTCGATGTAGGTGGAGACAAAGCCCTACCTTACATAGACATCCCACTAGAAAGTAACCCATTTTTAGGCTTACGTGGCGTACGTCTTTTTAGGACGCATCCTGAGATACTTTCAGAACAACTTCATGCGATATTTGTAGCATCAAAAGGGAAGAGAATTAAAATCATGTTCCCTATGGTCTCAAATGTAGATGAGTTTCGTAAAGCAAAAAGTTTTGCGCAAGAGGTTGCTAAAACACACACTATCGACATACGTAACATTGACTTTGGCATCATGATAGAAGTACCCTCTGTACTCTTTCTCATTGAAGCATTCAATGAAGTAGTAGACTTTTACTCCATAGGTACCAACGACCTCACCCAATATCTCTTCGCCATAGAACGTACCCATCCTCTTCTTAAAGTTGATGAACTTTCTCCTGTTGTCTTTTCTGCCTTAGAAACAGTTGTCAAACAAGCCACAAAACCAGTAAGCATTTGTGGAGAACTCGCAGCCAATACAGATGCCATAGAGAAACTAATAAATTTAGGGCTCACAACACTTTCTGTGAGTCCTAAAAGTGTAGCACAAACCAAGGAGACGATACGTCATGTTTAACTTACTACAAAAAATAGGCAAAGCCCTTATGACCCCGATTGCAGTACTACCTGTAGCTGCACTTCTACTACGTCTAGGCTTTGGAGACATTCCCTTTATCGACGGACAAATAGCCCTCATCATGAAAAATGCCGGTGATGCTATATTTTCTCATCTTGATTTACTCTTTGGTATTGGTATCGCCTATGGTCTTGCCAAGAACAATGATGGAGCAGCAGCACTGGCTGGAACCATAGGGGTACTTATAGCCAAAGCTGTTTACATCAGTATTGACAAAGATGTCAATATGGGTGTCTTTGTGGGTATTATCATCGGGGTACTAGCAGGAACGCTTTATAACCGTTTTTATGACATTAAACTTCCTGAATTTTTAGGGTTTTTTGGAGGTAAACGCTTTGTGCCTATCATTACGGCTATTGCTGCCATAGGTGTGGGAATTCTTGCTGGGTACTTCTGGCACTATGCACAGTCTGGCATCGATGCATTTTCCAATGCTATTATAGGACTGGGAGAAGTGGGTACGTTCATCTATGGGGTGCTCAATCGTCTGCTTATTCCTCTAGGACTTCATCACATTTTAAACTCTGTCTTTTGGTTTCAACTAGGTGACTATACTTACCTCAAAGATGGTGTAGAAGTCGTAGCCAATGGTGACTTGCACCGTTTCTTTGCTGGAGACAAAACAGCAGGTATCTACATGTCTGGTTTTTATGTGGTGATGATGTTTGGTCTGCCTGCCATGGCGTATGCTATCTACCTTAACACGCCTAAAGCTGCACGTAAACGTGTAGGTGCAGTACTTTTTGGTGTGGCATTTACCTCTTTTCTTACAGGAATTACAGAGCCTTTGGAGTTTTTATTTCTCTTTGTAGCACCACTACTTTTTGTTGTCCACGCACTTTTAACAGGTCTTGCATTGGCAGCTGCTCAGATGTTAGATATCCATGCAGGGTTTGGTTTTTCGGCAGGATTTATAGACTATATCATTAACTATAAACTTGCTACCAACCCTCTGCTCATCTTACCTCTTGGTGTAGTGTTTGCACTCATCTATTTTGTCGCTTCCTACTACACTATCAAATATTTCAAACTCAATATTTTTGAAGAGATGATAGAGGAACCTGATGGTTGTGAAGTCAACAATGAAGCACTCTCATTCATCACAGCTCTTGGAGGCAAAGAAAACATCACAAACACCGATGCCTGTATCACTCGCTTACGTATGTCGGTGCTTGACAGCAGCAAACTTAGTGATGCGCCTTTTATGGCACTGGGTGCCAAAGGTGTGATACGCCCCGATAAAAAGAGTATCCAAATTATTTTGGGTACCAAAGCAGAAGGGGTGGCTGAACATATCAAAGAGGCATTGAAGTCCCAAGCGTAACCTTGAATTTTTTACCATATGTCGCTATACTATAAGCAACATAAAAATAACAAATTTAAAGGTTCACTTTGATACAAAAAGTCTTACTATTTTTACTATTGCTCCTCTTAAACAGTTGTTCATTAGACAGCTTAATAGCATTGGGAGAAGTGGATAAAGTACAGGTAGTTAAAAAAAATGCATCTTACGCACAATACCGTGCATACTTTACCCGTACACAGCTAAAACCTATTAAAAATAATCAAAAGTATCTTTACTTTTATAACAAAAAGAAAAAAGATCTGGCTATACTTTTACATCGTTATGACAACTATATTCTCTACAGTCTCTACCACCCTGAAGCACCACACATGATCTTTAAGGCACAAAAACATGCTCCCTATACACACATTAAGAAAGCGCTTAAAAAACAAGGATATCTCTTAAGCTCACCTTATGCTGTGGGAGCAACTTCCAAAGTAGGTCTGCGTAAATACAAAGGAATTAAAACACTCCTTATTGAAATAAAAGATTATAGTACATTACAAGATAAATATCAAAAAGCTATACGTTCTTATGATGCAAGTAGCATAGCAAAAATAAAAACACAACTGCCACATGTATTGATAGACAACTATTTTAAAACCTATCAAAAGAAAGCCTCAAGTGAAGAAGAGAGAGAACAACTTGAACATATAGTAGACAAATTGCATACACCTGAGAGTAAAAATAATAATACCCAAGAAGAGGAGATTCAAGTACAAGAAGCACTTGCAAAAGAGATACCTGAAGAGACGCTAGCTCCTAGCACTATACCTGAAAATGCACCCTTTGACTACTATGCACAAGAAGCATCATTCCATGAGTTAGAGACCTATTTAAATGATAGTAAAGCTAAAGACAATCTCACTTTTAACCAATATACACAACTCACACAAAGATACACGGTATTAAAAGATGAAAAAATGCTCAAAGAGGGTTCACTGGAAGCGTTGATTTCCAGTTACAAAACTAACAAAAATCCTAAATATAAAAAGCGTATTTTAGAACTTATGAAAGAGGCACAGCAGTAACTTATGCTGTTTCTACTAAACTAACTATATCTAAAAAAATTGTTGTTCCTTTTTGTAAGTTACTCTCTACTTTAATACCAATACCTAACTCTATACATAATTTTTGCACAATATGCAAACCGATGCCAATCCCTCTATCTTGCTCTTTATAATAGCGTCTAAATATTTTTTGTGGATGTTTAATCCCTTTCCCTGTATCGGCAATAGATAACACTGTATCATTCATAGTGATAAGTACCCTACCGTGTGCTTTATTATATTTCCCAGCATTAGAAAGCAAATTATCCAAAATTCGAGTAAAGGCATCTTTATTACATTTCAATGTTACCTCTTGAATTTCACTTTGGTATGTTATGTCTGGATAAAGTGTCATAAAGTACCCAATCCGATTATCAAGTAATGCATCTAAAGCAAAGTCTTCCGTTTGGGTAGGTATGTCTTTTAAAAACGCCTGCAGATTATTTTGCAGTGCCAATATACTCTCAATATTATTTTCCAATCTTTGGATTTTTTGGTTTTCTCCTATCTCACGTCTAAAGAGAGATAGGTTAATTTTCATAGATGATATTGGTGTATTAAAGTCGTGCAAAATATCTTTGACAAACTCTTCGTTAAGGTAGAGTGCTTTTCTTAAAGGGGTCAAAGCATAAATAGCAAAGAGCAAAGAGACAAGTGCTGCAAACAATGAATAAAGCATAAATTTATACTCTATCATCTTACCCAATCTATTGACTCTTTGCAGGTACTTTGTTCTTGGATAACTCACTTTCATTAAGTATTTATCTACCGTTGGTACTTGAAAATAACTATAAAAATCACCACTTTTATAGAGAATGTTTTCTTCTTTATCTTTGTCTTTATCGACAAAGTCTGTTTGTAGTCCGTCACACTGAATGGTATAGGCACATAGCTTCATTTCTACATGGATTTTCTCTTCTATTTCCACCTTTTTTACCCGATATTCATTCCAAAAATTTATGGCTAGTAGTATCTCCAGAAGAATGAAAAAAATGAAAAAACTTTTAAGAAATGACTCTAGTTCATACCTTTTCAATCATATACCCTTGTCCTCTAATGTTTTTTATCTCTATGTCTAATTTATTTTTGAGTTTTGCTATATTAACACGTAGTGCATTTGCACTTGGGTTTTCCAAACACTCCATCAAGGTAAAACTTTCTACAATTCTATTTTGATTCATCATCAGTGCATGTAAAAGATTTTGTTGTACTTCACCCAGTGTTATAAATTGTGTATTTTTTTCAACTGTTTTTGTATTGGGATTGTAACATAAATCCCGATAATAAATAAAGTCATCTTTTTTCTGATATTTACTTTTTATCCGTATCACCAACTCTTCAGGATTAAAAGGTTTTTTAATGTAATCATCTGCACCTATTGCAAAACCCTTAGAAATAGAATTTATATCAGTAAGTGCAGTAATATAGATAGCAGGTGTTGTATCTCCAGCATCTTTTAGTTCTCTAAGCACATCAAAACCATTGACTTCTGGGACATTGATATCTAATATATAGAGGTCATACTTCTGCGTAAACGTAAGGTCAAACACTTCTGTGCCTCGGTGCGCAACATCTACAATATACCCTTCTAGTTCCAAAAACTCTTTAAGGCTTGCACATAATATCTGGTCATCTTCAAGTAATAATATCTTCATCATACTACAGTATACAAAAGTAGCATTAACAAAGTATT
>JALXBG010000108.1 GCA_026991605.1 Sulfurovum sp. | reverse complement strand
AAGCTAAACCTTCAATTTCCACGACATCACCTTTTTTAAGGTCTGTCCATGGTTTTTCAGGACAAGGAGAAGTCACTACAGAGTTTACTTCATTTGCATAGAAGTGCTGAATCGCTTTTCCATCATGTTTAGTAAGTGCTGTATATTTTGCAGTCTCTTCTTTACAGTAGAATGGCTCAGATGCAAACTCTAGTCTCGCTAGCCATTTTACACAAAGGTTACCTTCCCATCCTGGGACAAGTAATCTAATTGGGTAACCTTGCTCAGGTCTCAATGCTTCACCATTTTGACCCCAAACAATCATTGCGTCATCAAGTACTTTATCAATAGGAACTGTTCTACCCATATGAGAGCTGTCTCCACCTTCTGCAAGCATCCATCTCGCATCAGGCTTAAGACCAAGGTCTTTTAAAATATCTTTAATGTAAACACCAGTCCACTCAGCACAAGACATAAAGCCTTTAGCAAATTGGATAGATGGGAACTGAGGATTTCTCCACTCTGGTCCACCATTTGCTGGACACTCAATAAAGTGAATTCTACTTACACTTGGATATTTTTTTAATTGATCCATAGTAAGTACTAGTGGTTTTTCAACCAATCCATGAATCATAAGTCTATGCATATTTGGATCAATCTCTGGTGTTCCACCATGGTGTCTGTTAAAGAAAAGTCCATTGGGTGTAATAATTCCACTCAGATCTTGAATAGGTGTTACAGCAATAGATGCTTTCATGTTTCCTGAAGATAAAAGTTCTGTTGTTCTTCTAGTTACATTACTCTCATAAGGAGAAGGTTGACCATAAAGATTATAAGTTACTGGTTTACCCCAGCTTGTTGCCCACGGCTGTTCTTCCATTATTGCAGGATCATCTTCTGCTTTTACTTTCACTGGTGCCATTACGCTTGCTGCTGCTAATGCACTCACAGAATAAGCGGCTGTTTTCTTAAAAAAGTCTCTTCTACTTGACTGTTCTGTCGTAGATTCAGACTTTTCAGATACATTCATACTCTTATTCATAGTTCCTCCTTGATTTATTTTTGGAAATGACCAAAGTCATGTGCTAGATTATAGTTAAAATATATTAAAAACAGTAGAAAAGTTATCATTAGTATAAGATTGTATATAAAATATGCAGATAACTGTAACATGTAGGAGCCAATCAACATAAATAATTTATATAAATAATATAAGTAAATCATACATTATGGTTGTCATTTTTAACAGAAATTATGTTAGACTTCTAGCCAAAATATATGATGCAAGGAGATGCCATGAAACAAACATCACTAGGTAATATATCTGCACTTTTTATCTCACAGAGGGGTTCAAGTACACGAGATTCACGGCCAAGTATTCACCTGGACTTAAAAGGTATATCTGATGATAAATTTTATGGCAAAGATATCCATCGCTCTGTACTTATCACTTCAAAAGAGAGTTACACCCTTACACAAGAACATCATATAAAAATACCATATGGCTCTTTAGGAGAAAATCTTCTCATTGACTACAATCCCTATCATCTTCCTTCTGGGACAC
Source organism: Sulfurovum sp. (assembly GCA_026991605.1). Classification (GTDB taxonomy): domain Bacteria; phylum Campylobacterota; class Campylobacteria; order Campylobacterales; family Sulfurovaceae; genus Sulfurovum. The sequence continues at coordinate 3,175 of JALXBG010000108.1, read as the reverse complement.
AATTGTCTATAGGTACATCTATCTTAGAAATCAGTCAAATTTGCACACTCTGTGATCATCTTGCAAGTATAGATAAAAGATTACCAGCATTGCTTAAACATGATAGAGGAATTTTTGCAAAAGTCATAAAAGCAGGGGAAATAAAAGAGAATGATGAGATTTTCATCATAGAAAAGTTATAGTGATAATTGATGCATAAGAGAACCATAGACAAAAGCCTATGATTATATCACTACTTAGATGCCGTGAGTTTTTTAAGAATTTCTTCCATCTTTACTTGTGCTGTAATTAGCACTTCTTGAGAAGCTTTATCCGTTATAGCCAATGATGCAATCCAATTATATACAGAAGGAAATGCCATCTCTATAGTATTTGTATCTTTTTTGTTATACATATAAAGAGAACATGGTGCAAAGGCCCCTGCTTCAGGGTGTAGTTTAGATACAGTATAGATAACAGAAATATTACAAATAGAGTAAACGTCATAAAAGTTAAAATCTTCAAAGTTTGCTTCCTCAAAATCATAATTCAAGTCATTGAATCCAGCCATAATAAAGTCATTACCAGGGAGTTCACCTTCAAATTTCATTTCAAAATCATCTTTAACCTCTTCCCAGTCTGCACTTTTTCCCATCTTTAATGTTGCACGGGAAACCAATTCTCCTGCTGGTTTGGTCATCCCATATGATACGGTCTCTTTTTTTGCATTAGGCAGTGCTTTTTTAAGTGTCTCTTGTACAAGTTTACCATACGCAACCAAATCAGCATCATCTGCAGGCATCCCCATAATTTCTGCCATTGCGGACACAGATAAACTTGAAACAGAAATCGTTTTTGTCCCTTTTTTTGTATAAATAGACATACTTATAGGTGAAAAGAGTCCAATAGTTTGATATTTTTTCGCCAATGCTAAAACTGAATCTTTCTTAAAAATTGTAAATAGATTATAGACATCATAATCAACTGTTTTAAAGTTTTTGATAAATGGTGGTAGCATATCTCTATTATCATTAATAAAAAATCCTGCTTTTTCAAATGTAACTTCTATCGTCTTTGGTGTAATTTTTCCATCAGTATTTGGTGCCGTTAAAATGGTAACATTGTGTGCCGAAGCTATAAGTCCTGTTGATACAAGTAAAGTAAGTATTAATCCTTTAGTAAAGTGTTTCATTGTGGTCCTTTGAGTTATGAGTTTGAACAAGTATTTTATTGTAGCCCCAATTTATTTAAAGTGCTAAACGTATGAACTTGAAAAAAAGAATGATAAAATTATATAAGCAATATGCTATAGTTCAAACAAGGAGACTCCCCCCCTGCCTAAATGTTTTTAGAATCTGTATCTAAGGTAGAATCTAAAATCTTGTGCTGATTCAACAACATTTGGAGCAAATAGTGCTGCACCTGCTAAAGCACCTGCTGTTTGTTGTGCCTGTACAGGAGACATACCACTTGCTATAAGGTTGCTAGTTACACCACCAATATTATTTGCACCATTTCCATCAACAGTTCCACCAAGTTGTGCAAATGCCTGAGCACCGTCTTTAATATCTGAAATTTTATTAGATGCACCAGAGAAGTTACCAAAAAATCCTTGGCTTCCAGTGTAATCATAATCAATTTTTGTATATCTAACTTGTGCAGAAAGTGCATCGGTCAATTGATATGTAAAGTATGCTTCAAATGCATCACCACGTGTTGCAAGTTTAGAACCAATCATAGTATCTTCAGAGTATGTAAATGGTCTCCAGTATTCACTTCCGTGGTTATACTCAAGTCCAAATACACCTTGTTCATTTACGGGCAATTGTGTACCAAACCAGTAAGACGTACCTGTTTGGCTCTCTATTGAACCTAACATACCACCACCTGTAGAGTTTGGATTACTTTTAGTCCAAGCAAATGAACCAAATACTTTAGCGTCAGCCAAGTATCCTTCATCAGTCAATCCATCAACTAAAACAGATATACCAGCACCATCCATATCACCTGTAGTAATAAATGATGAAGGAGATAAAGAAAGACTAGGGTTCAAAGGAGTTCCACCAAATGATGGTATAGCATTTTGTCCAGGAACATTAAATCCTCTATATACCGTAGCTTTCACAATAAATTGACCATCATTGTATGGTTCAAAAATGAACCCTGTCAAATCTACATCACCAATTTGATCTGCAGACTCTGCATAGGGTGTTGCACTTCCAAATAATGGTGTTGCATTTTGAGAACCTTTACCCATACAAAGCTTAATACTCATACCAGGTACACCTGTAATGTTAGAGAGATCAAGCTTAGAACTCAAACCATCAAACTCAACATTAATCAAATGACCAAGTGGGGACTGCGCACTATCATCTTCTCTAAGGTTTGCCAAGAAGCCACCTGTTGATGGTCTTCTACCCAAAGAGAATGTCCAAGGAATATCTGCACCAAATAATGTATCCCCAAGGTATAACCAATACGCCTGTCTAACCTTTAATGAATTGTCAACTAAGGCTTCATTTCCTGTCCAATCAAAAAGGGAACCCAATCCAAATGATCTTTGCAATTCTAATGTTGGAGCAAAATCTGCACCAAAAGCTTTGTTCATAGAGAGTTGGCCTTTAAAAACATTATGAGAATCTGGAGCATATGCCATATTAAGCCAAAGTCTAAGAGACATTAAGTCACTTTTCCCAGCAGATGTACCATTTGCAAGATCATAATTTACATTATCAATCGCTGTTCTTAAATCTGCGCCCCATTTGATATTATCCCCTGCATCATGTGCTTTTACTTTATTGATTTTCTTGTTTTGCTTTTTAAGCTTGTGCTTAACATCTGCTAACTCTGATTCAAGGGCATTAAGTTTTGCTGCCAATTGTGCATTAGTCATCGCACTTGCGCCAGTAACTGCCATCGCTAATACAAGGGATGCTGATATAATTTTCTTCATGTTTACTCCTTTAAATTCTGTTTGTCCAAAACATGTACACATAGTTTAGGTAAGAAAGTATAAGGATAGACTTAAATTAATCAAATATAAAGTTATTTAATATGAGCTTATAAAAGTTATAAAGGCAAGAAGTAAAAGGCACCCAAAAGTAAAAAACAAGGGAAGATTACAAACTTTGGACAAGGAGTAAAAATACTTCAGGGTCAAATGCCTTTCCTAATACCATTATATAGGATGAGCATT
>JALXBG010000107.1 GCA_026991605.1 Sulfurovum sp. | reverse complement strand
TTTCCACATTTGTTTTTGGCGGTTTTTCTTCGGCATTAAAGAAACAAAAGTTTTTGACACCTGAAGAAGCATTTCAAGTCAGTGCTGTTTTAAAAGAGGGTGTCATTCAAACTACTATCAAAATGGCTGAGAAAATTCATATTTATGATGACTCTCTACACTACAGAATTAGTGCACCAAAAGTAGTGGAGCTGACAGTCAAAAAACCAGAGCCACACGAACTTGACGGAGATAAAGTCTATCAAGATGTATTGAATGTAAATATCCCTACTTCTGAGATAGAATCTAAAGTAGCAGGTGACTATACCTTAGAGATAGAGTTTCAAGGTTGTTCTGATGCAGGTATCTGTTATCAGCCTATAAAGAAAACTTTTAAATTTAAAGGTGCAGAGCTTGGAATGATTGACAAAATTTCTGCAGTCGTAAAAGAGGGAAACCCTAAAAAAATAGTTGATTTCTTTTTACATGAAAGCCCAATATTTATCATACTTATCTTCTTAGTGCTTGGTATTCTTATTTCACTCACCCCTTGTATCTTCCCTATGATACCTATTTTGTCGTCTATTATTATGGCACAAGAGGGAAAAGAGGAGAGTCAGAAATCTAACCCATTCTTGATTTCACTTGTGTATGTATTGGCGATGGCTGTGACGTATGCCATTGTGGGAGTGATAGCGGGTATCTCAGGCATAGATGTCAGTGCTGCATTACAAAACCCTTGGATACTTACTATCTTTGCCATCATCTTTGTGGCACTTGCCATTTCACTTTTTGGATACTATGAGATAGGTTTGCCTGCCTCTTGGCAGTCGAAACTTACCAAAGCTTCTGACGAAGCGCAAGGTAAAGGTGGCATTATAGGCACAGCGATTATGGGCTTCTTCTCTGCACTCATCGTAGGACCTTGTGTGACACCGCCACTGGGTGGAGCAGTGCTTTTCATCACACTTACAGGGAATGCAGTTCTAGGTGGGTTTGCACTCTTTGCTATGGGTCTTGGTATGGGGCTACCTCTTTTAGTCATCGGTCTAGGGGCTGGTAAGTTTATGCCAAGACCTGGAGGCTGGATGATACGTGTGTCTCAGGTCTTTGGTGTAACGATGCTTGCTGTTGCTATCGCGATGCTAGGACGCTTCTTGCCAGAGAGTATGACACTCTTTTTATGGTCACTACTCTTTATGGGTGTGGCGCTCTTTATGGGTGTCTTTGATAACAAAGAGTTTGAAGGGGCAAAGAAGCTCTTTAGGCTTCTTGGTCTGGTTTTCTTACTTTATGGTGCGGCACTCTTTATAGGGTCCATCTCAGGGGCAAGTTCTATGTTTAGACCATTTGAAAAGTTTACATCAAGTGTTTCGGTGGCTTCTGCTCCAGCAGAAGCGAAAGGAAAACACTTGGGCTACTCTGTGGCGCGTCTTATGAAAGAGGTAAAAGCTTCAGACAAACCAGTGGTTGTAGACTTTGGAAAAGACTCCTGTACAGCATGTACAGAACTTGCAGAAATTACCTTTCCACACCCTTTGGTAAAAGAACAACTGAAAAACTTTACACTCATTAAGATAGATTTGACTAAAAATACAAAAGATGACAAAGCCTTGCTTAAAAAGTTTTCACTCTTTGGTACACCTAACATCATCTTTTTTGATAAGGAAAATAAATATTTAGGTGATAAAACACTTAGTGGGTTTGTAAAACCTGAAGATTTTGCGAAACATTTGGAGAGTGTGACTAAATAAAAGTTATGCTCTATTTGTGACATGCTTTACTTTCAAATACACATGAATTATATTGATACGTACTTAAATTAGAGGTTTTAAGAATAGTATCCTTATTAAACTCTCTCTATGGCAGTCACACAGACACGCACACCTTCATACTCACAATAGACATCTCCAGAGGCATAGGAAAAAGGTTTATCTGTTTTGATGAGTCTGAGTCCATGAGGGAAGATGCACTCTTCTTCAAAGTTTTTACTCTTTGAGCCCATGATGACAGGAAATTTGGAGGTGTTAAGTATCCAGAAATCTGTGTGGTCTATGTGTTCTGTATCTTCTGATTCATCATAGACTTTTACGCCGTGCTCTTGGTGAGAGGCAAAGCTTTCGAGTAAAAATATATCATGGTAAAAGGTATCTTCTACTGTTTCTTCAAGTAAGATGCCCATCTCATTACGTGAAACGTAGGCGACAATGTCTATGTTGTCATTGGTCTTTTGGTTGATACGCTTATAGAGCTCTTTTTTATCGCTTATCTTATCCATACCTTTAAAAGTATGATAGGCATCAATATGTCCTTTCATGATGATGTTTTCAAAGCGTTCAAAGTAACGGTATTCTTCACGTATTTTTTTATTTTTAATCATATTTTTAAGTCCGTCGTTGATCTTTTTGGAGTTGTCAATAACTTTACACTGTACCATAGGGTCTATGTGTTTGTTTTTGAGTAGACCTAAATAGAAGAGTCCCTGATTAAACTTGTCACCTATGAAGTTAAAAAAGCGTGAAATGGGGTTGTTGACGCCAAACCACTTTTCAAGAAGTGTAAGTAGATACGACAAAGCAAAGACTTCAATGATAGGAGCTATCCAAGATGTGGCAAACCATGCAATAATAGAGGAAGTAATCTTTGTGGTAAATGTGAGTAAGCCTTCAAAGATGGCTGAGGCTATCATTTTTACTTCCGAAAAAAGTAAAAGGTTGTCTAAATATCCTAGCCATTGGGCAATGAGACCCACCACTAAGAGACCAACTACAATAGTAAAGAGATTTTTTAGTTTGGCTTTGAGATTAAGATAAACATAATACTCTTTTACATCTTTAAAACCTTCAACAAGGTGGTTGATGATATTGGTTTTGAACCATTGCGTTAATACATTGTCTAAAAACCAGCGTTTGAGTAGAAGTAAAAGCCCTTGAAAGAGTGTGAGTCCTTTTAAAAATGCGATAATTTTGAGTTTAGAGGCAAACCAGAGTGAGAGAATACTGGCTTTAAAGATAAGTGCAATGGCAAACATATACCCCATAAGCCATTGGTAAGAAGCTTGATGGGTGTATTTTAGAGTGTAGACTATGGCAGTAGGAACAACAATAGCAAGGAGGGCTTTGTATCTGCGTTTCACAGTCTATTATATGTCTTCAGATGTGGCGTCTGTGGTGTATACACCTGTAAGTTTTTTCCAGATGATAGAAGCATTCAGCCCAAACCAAATGAGTAGCCCTATACCGATAGTTGCAGCCCATCCTGCTTGTTCAAACTCTGTAACATTGATGATACCGTACTGTTGTAAACCCCAGATAAATGCACCAATGATAATAGTGACAACAATGGCACCAAAAAATCCAAGACTTTGAAAAATAGATTTAATAGCAAGTAACCAAAGTGCAAGCATGATGAGAATACCAAAAGGTCTAAATCCTGAGAATATGTCATCGACACTTGATATATAGTGGATGAAGTGATGCCCTGTTGGGTTCCATGTGCCAAGTGCCAGTGCCAAAGAGAGTACAAGTGTAACCCACCATGCAAGATGGGTAACTTTTTTACCACTTTTTGTTGTTGATGTTTTTGTAAGTACGCTAGGAAGCATTGTATATCCTTATTTATATTTTATGAATTATATCTAAAAATATTTTAGCTATAATGTCATACTATAGATGTGAGTGCATCACAGACATAATTTAATAAAACGGAATAACACAATATGGAAACAAAATCAAAAAATTTAACGATTAAAATTGGTGAGATAAATACTCTAGAAGTCATGAGAGACACAGACTATGGGTTTTTTTTAGAAGCCAAAGATGAAAGTGAAGTACTTTTACCCAATGTCTACGTCATGGAAGATGAGATGCCTATGGGCTCACTTATTGATGTCTTTGTTTACACAGACTCTGAAGATAGACCCGTAGCTACAACCAAGATGCCTTATGCAAAACTAGGGGAGTATGGTTTCTTTACGGTGGTAGATTACAAACAGTATGGTGCCTTTGTAAACTGGGGTTTGCCTAAAGATTTGTTTGTCCCTCTGTCTCAGCAAAAAGAGCATTTTACTATCGGTAAAAAATATCTTTTACGTGTTTGTTTAGATGAACAGACCGGTAGACTTTTTGCTACGCAAAAAATAGGTAAATACTTTAACCGTGACATGAAAGGATTGCATCAAAATAAAACTTACGAAGCGATAGTTCTTGCAAAAACACCATTAGGATATAAAGTGGTAGTGGATAACCAGTATGAAGGTATGCTTTTTAATAATGAGATTTTTGAAAATCTACGTATCGGTGACAAGAAAAAAGTCTATGTGAAAAATGTTCGTAAAGATTTTAAACTCGATGTATCTTTGCAGCCTATAGGAAAAAAAGAAAGTATAGATGAGACCGAAGGGACAGTCCTCCAACTCTTAAAAGAGGCAGAAGGTTCTTTGCCATTCACTTACAAAAGTGATGCTGATGAGATAAAAAAAATGTTTAATATGAGTAAAAAGAACTTTAAACGCACGCTTACTCAACTCATTGAGAAAAAAGAGATAGCATTACTAGAAGATTCTATTAAGCTTTTGTAAATATTTTTTGCTATACTTTAGGTACACAAATATATTTTAAGGAAAAGATATGGAATTAATGGATTTATTGAAAATGGGTGCCTCTTTGATACAAGGCAACAGTGATGATGCAACAACAGGATTGGATACTGATGCGCTATCTAACGCACTAGGTGGACTTATAGGTAACAGTGAAGGTGGACTTGACCTAGGTGCACTTGTCGGTGGGCTTTCTCAAAATGGTTTAGGCGAAATAGTTGGTTCATGGTTAGGTAACGGTGAAAATGCTTCTATTTCTATGGATCAGATTACTGATCTTTTAGGTTCAGACAAAATTTCTGAGTTTGCATCTAACCTTGGACTTTCAGAAGAGAGTGCCAAAGGAGCATTGGCAGATGCTTTACCACAAGTGATTGATAAAGCAACAGCCGGTGAAGGTGGTATGCTAGATGAAATGCTTGCAAATGTTGGTGGCTCAAAAGGGGCTATGGATATGCTCGGAAAAATGTTTGGTTAATATCCCAAATCTCTTCTTTGTAAAAATATGTCAATATGGCATATTTTTACATCTTACGCATAAAATACGCTAAAATATCATAAAACATCAGGATACTTTTTGCGATATTTATTACTTTTTTTACTCCCTCTTTTACTTTTATCAAAACCTTTTAAAGTAGCAACATATAATGTTGAAAATCTTTTTGATGCAACCTTTCAAGGTAGTGAATATGAAGAGTATATTCCGGGAAGACATAATTGGAATGCTAGAATGGTGGAGATAAAGCTCAACCATACAGCTGAGGTCATTTGTGATTTGGACGCTGATATCTTGGGCTTGCAAGAAGTAGAAAACAGTGATATCTTTAGGCAACTTATTGCAAAACTAAAAAGAGTCGGATGCCCTTACCGTTACAGTGCCATCACACACAAAAAAGGTGCACCTATTCAAGTGGCACTCTTGTCTCGTTACCCTATAAAGAGAGAGCATGATATACAGGTTAGCTACTCTCCAAACGTGAGGAATATACTAGAAGTTGAGGTAGAAGTTCATGGGAAACCTTTAACGTTATTTGTAAATCATTGGAAATCAAAAGCCTATAAGGGGTACGAGAGTAAACGTATCAAGTATGCTAAAGCCTTGCAAGCACGCATTGCAAAACTCTCCTCACTCAAAGAATACATCATTTTAGGTGATTTTAACTCAGACTACAATGCTTACTTGACTTTGGAAGAGAAGATAGATGATACACAGGGGCGTACAGCATTTAACGATGTACTACAAACAAAAGTGGGTGAATATTTAGTTGATGAAGTGATGATACAAAAAGCGAAGAGGGGAACCCATTATAGTTTATGGTTAGAACTGCCTATGGATGAAAGGTGGAGTCATAAATTTTATGGCAAAAAGTCCTCTTTAGACCAGATTGTAGTGCCTCAGAAGATGTTTGATGGTAAAGGCATAGACTATATCAATAACTCTTTTAAAGTCTATAAAGCAGACTATCTTTTTACAAAAAAAGGATACATTAATCGATGGCAATACAAAAAAGGAAAACATAGAGCCAAAGGTTATTCTGATCATCTGCCTGTTTTTGCCTATTTTGATACCCAACCATACCAAAAAAATATGACGCAAAAAGTACAACTACCTAAAGCGATAAAAAATATTTCTTATCTTTATGGGGTGGAAAAATTGGACAAACCTATAGAACTTCAAAATGTTGTGGTGTTACTAAAACGAGGACGTAATGCGGTTGTAAAACAAACTCCTTCAGGTAGAGGTGTTATATTGTATGGATGTGCAGGTAAACTGCAGGAGGGGCATCGCTATGATATATTAATAGAATCAATAAAAAGTTATCATGGATTAAAAGAGATAAGTCAAGCATATATGCTAAAAAATAAAGGTAGTGTAGTAAATATAAAAGATTTTTATGCAAAAGAAAATGCTTTATATGCAGATATACTTAAGCAAAATGAAGTTCTACATAATATAGTTGGGATATATCAAGATAGATATTTAATGACAAAAGGTCAAAAAATTCCCATCTATTTTAAAAAGAAGAAGCTTACACCTAAAAATGGAAGTAGACTAAAGATAGCCTATGCCCATGTTGGGTATTATAAAAAATTACAGTTAGTAATCTATAGTAAAAAAGATTTTAAAATAGTGGAGAATTAGATGGCGTATTATAGTTGGATTTTAGCATTTCATGTAATGAGTTTTATCTCATGGATGGCATTTTTATTTTACATGCCCAGATTATTTATTTATCACCGTGAAAATGCAGATACTCATGCTTTTACAGATGTTGTGAAGGTGCAAGAGTATAAATTACAAAAAATAATTGGTATTCCTGCTATGTGGACTACAGTCATTTCAGGTGCAACAATGCTTTATCTTAATAGTGGTATTTTCTCGAGCGGTGGTTGGATGTATGCGAAATTATTTGCACTCTCTTTTTTACTTGCCTATCATATTTCATTAACAAAGATTCGTTTAACTATGATAGAGAATCCTCATTATAAAAGTTCAAAATGGTTTAGAGTTTATAATGAAGTACCGACATTACTCATGATATTTATCGTCATTATGGTTGTAGTTAAACCCTTTTAATGGATTTGTGCTATAATATTTTATTAAAAATTTAAGGAGTGACGTATGACGTTACCAGAGATTGTGTTACCAAAAGTTGTTCTTCCATTTGATGTTCCTGTGCTACTGCACCCTATAGTAGACCATTTTCTGATTGCTTTACCAGTTGTTGTTCTTTTGTTGGAACTAATGAATCTTATAATGAAAAAGAAAGCCGTAGGCGGTGTTTCATTTTTTCTTTTAGTTTTGACAGTACTTGCCGCAATTGCGGCCTACTTTACTGGATTGGCAGATGGTAAAGAAGCGTATCCTGCATTGGCAGATGCAGCTAAAACAGCTTTGGCTGAACATAAATTACTTGGAACCTATATCCTTTTAGGCTCAGGTGTTGTTCTGTTCTTCAAACTCCTTGCTATGACGGGAAATAAAGCACTTAAAGCACTGTATATTTTAGTGCTTATTGCTTTTGTTATCGCATTGTTTAAGCAAGGTGAAGAGGGTGGAGAGCTTGTGTATGAGCATGGACTAAATGTTGAACAGGTTAAAACATTGGATGATGAGATATTTGACTTAAAAGATGAGTTGGAAGATGCAGAGGCAGCAGCTAAAAAGTCTATACCTGCACCTGTTGTACCTAAAGTAGGAAAAGCACCTACGCAAGCAGTAGATGTAACACCTGTTATGGTAGAAAAAACACAAGAAACTAAAAAAGAAATCGCTACTCCTTCTGCTGTATCTACTTCACCAATGGAGTCTACAGATATTGAAACAATACCTTCCCCAACACAAGAAGAAGTAACGCAAAAAGTAGCACCAACTGAAGTAAAAGCAACAGTAATTCCTTCAGAAAATGAAATGCCAACGCCACAGTAAAAATTTTACTATTATGATCCACCATCACCGGCTGGATCATACTCTTCATCATACCTATCTTCAGATATAGTCGTTTTCAAATTCGAAAGATAATGTGCCATTTGTTTGGTTTGATTTTCATCTAAAGATTTTGCAAATGATATCATCACCGAACCATAGTCTAAACGTGTTTTGCCTTGTTGTAACTCTTTAAGTCGTCTTAGAAGTATATCTTCTCTTATCCCTTGTAATCTAGGGTTTGAGCCAATACCCTCTCCATACATACCATGACAAGAGTTGCAGGCATTCTTAAGATAGACCAGTTCCATGGTATCTGCAGCAGATAGTAGTAATGTAAAAGATAAAAAAAGTGATGTTATTTTCATACTTGTATTGTACCTGATTATCAATAAATAATTCTAGCCAAGTAAAGTCCCTCTGGAGGTGCTAGTTTTGTACTATACTTGTGAGAGCATGCAAGCTGTTCTTGAAGTGCATCAATAGATAGTGTCTCTGTTGCACACTGCATGGCTGCATCTACCATCATACGTACTTGTGAACGTAAAAAACCATTGGCTATAAAATAAATGTAATGATAGCCTTGTTTTTCTTTGTATTTGACGGTGTATATTTCACGTATGGTTGTATGCGTTTGCGTACCGGTTTTTCTGAAGTAAGAGAAGTCATGCTGCCCCTCAAAACAGTGAAGTGCCTTTTGAAGTAAATGTGTATTAAATGCTCCATATTGTGAGATATAACGTTTTCCAAATACTGAGACTTGGGTTGTTTTAAATACATAGCGGTAGACTCTTTTTTTTGCAGAGAATCTTGCATGAAAATCATCTGGCACTTGCATAATATGTTTGATAGTTATATCATCCAGTTTACGATTAAGATTGAGTTTCAATTTACTTAAATCGGACCAATACTCCGGTAGATCAAAGTGTATCACCTGTCCTGAAGCATGTACACCTGCATCTGTTCTTCCACTTCCTGTAACGGCAGAAGGAATGTGAAGACTCTTTAATGCTTTTTCCAATGCATACATAATCGTCTGCGTGGTAGAAGTCTGTTTTTGAAAACCAAAATAATGGCTACCATCATAAGCAATAACAGCTTTTACACGCATAATATATCCATTAAAAGTATTTTGATACCCGTTTATGAAAGAGCCATTGTCCTATGGCTATAGTTGCAAGAATACAGAGGATTAAAACTAGAGGTGTACCCCCTTTTTCTAAGGCAGAAGCAGTGAGATAGAGTACTAATGTGGTTAAAAATATCACAAGAAAAGAGCGGTTAGGTTGATATCTTGGATTTATCATCGTGAAGGATGCCACGATGTATACTGAGAGCAAAGGTAGCAATGAGACAAAGACGAAAAAGAGTACTCTGTGCATCATCTTCACCTCTGTTGCAGCTTTTCCCCAGTGTGCGATAATGTCTTCAAATTTAAAAGATTCTTTTTTGATACTGTCGTAGACTTCAAGGCTTTTGTATTTTGCCTGTTGTAATTTTTCTTCAGAGTAAGTATAGCCATAGCCATCGTTGAGTAAGAGTGATGTAGCTGTGACTTTATTGTTGAGCTTACCTGTTTTTGCAGCGAAAAATTGTTCATTGTTCATATCGGTACGGTTATAGATAATAATATCATCAAAGATATCTTTGTTTTTGTCTTTCACATAGATATAGTAATCACCAAATTTTTGACCAAGTTTACCTGCAACTATATTGAGCTTTGCCTCAGCTTTTTTCTCTTCTTTAAATGATTTATAGAGTTGTTTGCTCAGTGGCATAGCTAAAAAAGATATAGTCCCTAAAAGGAGTGAGAAAAGAAGACCTAGAAGGAGTAAACGTCGCAATACTTTTTTTGCATTCAATCCTAAGGCATAAAGGGCTATGAGTTCATTGTCCTGTGAAAGTTTTACCAATACATTAGCCAATGCAGCGATGAATGATAAAGGTAAAGTATAAAACATTATATCTGGTACTGAGTAACTATAGAGTTTGAGAAGTTCCAAAAAAGTTATCTGTATCTTAGAAGTAAGTGCAGCAATTTTAACAAGATACACAAGAGATATAATAAGAAAAAACGGCAAAAATATTGTTAAGAAAGATTTAACAAAGTTTGATGAAATATAGTTTTTTACTTTAACCATAGATGAGTTTATCCAATAGCTCAAGGCTTTGTGTATCATAAAGATAGACAATAAAGGTAGCTAGTGCCAAAAATGGTACAAAAGGCACACCCTTATCTCTCCATATCATGGCAGGTATCATTGCTAGAAGTGCAGAGAGAAAGAGTGCCATAAAGAAGTTTGGAAAACCTAGTAGTGCACCCATGGTACCTGCTACGATGACATCCGCTCCGCCCATGGCTTCTCTTCTTGCGATAAAAGAAGAAAAAAGACCTATAAGATAAAGACCTCCTGCAGCAATAGCTCCATACATCATTGCATCTAAAAAATTAGGTTGCACAAGTGCAAAGAGTAGGGCGGCAAAGTTTACATTATCAGGTACTGACATATATTTAAAATCTATCATAACAAGTGCAAGAAGTGCGGTAAAAGAAGCAGCAACAAAAGGCAAATACCAAACAAGTCCCAATTTTAGATAGAGTATAACAAAAATAAGAGCTGTTAGAAATTCGATAATAGGATACTGTATGGAAATAGCTTCTTTACAGAAGCCACATTTTCCACGTAAAAAGAGCCATGAGAAAATAGGAACATTATGATACCACTTGAGTGGTGTTTGACAACTTTGACACTTTGATGCAGGAAAAGCGATGCTTTCTCCTTTTGGAATACGATAAATAACCACATTTAAAAAAGAACCAATAAGCGTACCAAAGATAAATACCATTATCCCAATCATTATATTTTCTTGCATTATAGACCTCCAAAGCGTCTGTGTCGTTGTGTAAAACTTGCCAAAATTGTATCTAGTTCTTCTGCTGTAAAGTCTGGCCATAAGGTATCAGTAAAATAAAACTCTGCATAAGAGAGCTGCCAAAGTAAAAAGTTTGAGATACGTTCTTCTCCAGAAGTACGTATAAGGATATCTATATCAGAATAAGGTGTTTGCAGTGCCTCTGAAATATCATCTTCTGTTACTTTGGTTTTCCCTTCTTGCATAAGTGTATTGACTGCAGAAGTGATTTCTGCACGTCCTCCATAGTTAAGTGCAAGAATTTGGGTAAGACTTGTATTGTTTCTTGTAAGATGTTCTGTCTCTTGAATGCGTTTTTGCAAGGCTTTTGAAAAAGCATTTACCTCACCTATAGCTTGAAAACGAATATTATGCTTTTGGTAGGTTTTAAGTTCTTTTTTGAGGTACCTGTCAAGCAGTTTCATAAGAAACTCTACTTCAAGTTTGGGACGTTTCCAGTTTTCTGTACTAAAGGCATAAAATGTAGCAGTTTCTATTTCACTATGTTTTGCACAATAGGTGGTGATGTCACGAATAGTCTCTGCCCCAACTTCATGTCCTTTGGTACGTTTAAAGCCACGCTCTTTTGCCCATCGTCCATTTCCATCCATGATGATTGCAAGGTGTTTGATAGTCAAGCTTTGCATATTTAGTCTATATCCGTAAGTTGGTTTTCGTTATGGCTGAGTTTTTTAGCTTCGTCTAGTATCTTTGTGGAGAGTGTAAGTTTGTCTGCACGTCCTAAAGACACTTGTGCATCTTTGGTGATAAATGTGATTTCATTCTCATCTCCACCAAAACTTTTGGCATCATCAAGCAGGTTGTAACATACGGCATCTACACGTTTTTTATCTAGAAGTGCTACCGCATTGTTTAGTCCCTCTTGGGAGTCCATCTCTGCTTTAAATGCTACAGTTTTAATATCTGTTTTGTCTAAACTCGAAAGTATGTCTGTTGTTTGTGCAAGTTCTAGATTCCAAGATTCGCCAATCATAGATTTTTTGAGTTTGCCTGCTTGTGGGTATTTGGGTTTATAGTCAGCAACAGCAGCTACCATAAAGAGATAAGGCTCTTTTTGTATGAGGTGTCTATCAGAAGCATTCATAGAGGCTTTAGACATCTTTCCTTTTTTTGATACACGTATAGCATCTTTAGTATAGTCAAATATCTCTTCAGCGTCATCTGCATCAATGGTGTAAACACCACTTGGTAAACCTTCATTTCCCATAGTGGTGATGTAACAGACATCTGCGCCTTTAAGGTAGAGAGAAAGACAGAGTGCTTTTGCCATTTTTCCTGAGGAGAAGTTAGAGATGTATCGTACTTCATCTATCTTTTCACGCGTACCACCCCCTGTAACTACGATGCGTCTGTCTTCCCAAAAAGGATCTTTTAGTAGTGACTGGGCTACTGTAAAGAAGATCTCACTAGGGTCTGCCAGGGCACCATTGCCCACATCACCACAGGCAAGCTCTTTTTCTTGTGGTTGTACGATGATATAGTCATTGACCCCTAGCATCTTAAGGCTTCCTGTGGTGTAGTGATTGGCTAACATCTGCGTATTTGCTGCAGGTGCTATAATCATCTCTCCTTTAAAGGCAAGTGCAGTTTGCGTTAAAATGTTGTCAGCTATCCCTTTAGAGAGTTTGTTCAGTGTATTGGCAGTAGCAGGGGCAATGATAAATACATCACATCTTTTACCGATGTCTATATGGTTCAAATCACCAGACCATGACTCAGACTGCTCTGTCAGCACAGCATTACGTGTGAGTGCTTCAAAAGTAAGTGCAGAGACAAAACGTTCGGATGAAGCTGTCATCACCACATGTACATCTGCACCGGCTTTGATGAACAGACGTGCCAAATCACAGGCTTTATACGCAGAAATACTCCCTGTGACACCAAGAAGTATGGTTTTACCTGTT
Organism: Sulfurovum sp.; assembly: GCA_026991605.1. Taxonomy (GTDB): domain Bacteria; phylum Campylobacterota; class Campylobacteria; order Campylobacterales; family Sulfurovaceae; genus Sulfurovum. The sequence continues at coordinate 2,694 of JALXBG010000107.1, read as the reverse complement.
AAGTTTACTTGCATAGGTTATGCCTTTCCAAAGAATTTATAAAAAAAGTTTTTAATGCTTTTTTGTGGACTGCGAGAGAGTACTAAGTCACCTGAGTTTGCATTTTTTGTGACAGTTGTTCCTGCCGCTATCATGACATCATCAGGGATGGTAACGGGAGCCACAAGTTGTGTATCAGAACCTATAAAGACGTTTTTACCAATTTTGGTTTGAAATTTATTTTTCCCATCATAGTTACAGGTAATGACACCTGCCCCAATGTTAGAACCTTCTTCTATGCTCGCATCACCAATATAGGCTAAATGACCTGCTTTGACACCAGTAAGTGTTGACTTCTTCACTTCTACAAAGTTACCAATGTGCGTATCAATAAGCTTAGAGTTTGGACGTACACGTCCCATAGGTCCTACATCAGAATTTTTTATATATGAATCTTCTATAACGGAGTGCGTTTTGATATGTGAATCGATGATATGTGAGGCACCTTGGATACTTACACCATTTTCTAACATACATTCCCCTTCAAAGGTTGCACGGGAGTCTATGTATATTGTTTCCGGCAGACGCATAGTAACACCTGCCTTCATCCACTCTGTTTTAATACGTCGTTGAAATATCTCTTCTGCATGTGCTAGATCAAGCTTTGAGTTGACACCTTTAAACTCTTCCTCTTCTACGAGTACAGGATGGATACGTTTCCCTTCTTCAACAGCCATTTTAATGATATCTGTAAGATAGTATTCACGCTGTGCATTATAATTGTTAAGTGCAGGGATGTAACGTTCAAGTATCTCTTTTTTCAGACAATAGACACCTGCATTCACTGTTTGTATCTCTTTTTGTGCAGGGATACAGTCTTTCTCTTCCACTATTTCATGTACTTTGTCATCAAATATCACTACGCGACCATAGCCAGTAGGATTGTCTAGTTTAATAACGGACATATTGATATCTGCATCGCCCACTGTCAGTGCATTGAGCGCATCCATCGTTACTAGGGGCATATCACCATTGAGTATGAGGGCTTTGTCGTGTTGTACCTCTACCCCTTTCATGGCACCACCAGTGCCAGGGTACTTTTGTGCATCTTGCATATGAAAATGTATATTTTCGTAATGTTTTTCTATTTCATTCTGTATACGCTCGGCTTGATGGTAGAGTACAACAGTGATGTCATCAGAGAGTGCTTTGGCTGCATCAATGGCATGGAAAAGCATTGATTTTCCAGAGATTTCATGAAGTACCTTTGGTGTGCTTGATTTCATTCTTGTCCCTTGACCTGCTGCAAGAATAACGACTGATATAGACATTTTTGTTCCCTTTACGATAAAATACGAAAAAATATTTAAGTATTGCGATTATACCTAATTGTAATTAAAGGCATAAATTTGACATGTAAACATTTTGGAACTTGTGGCTCTTGTGGGCTTTATGATACAAGTTATGACACACAATTATCAGACAAAGAAAAACGAGTCTCTTCACTTTTATTACCATTTTATAACGATAAACTAGAAGTGTTTGATTCTCCTACTTCACACTATAGAGCAAGAGCAGAGTTTCGTATCTGGCATGAGGGTAGCAGATGTGATTATGCGATGGGGAACATTACGAAAGATGGAGCTGTTAATATAGAGGAGTGTCCAAAAGTCATCGAAGCAATTGAAAAACGTATGTGGAAACTGCTTGATAAAATTAACAATTCGCAAGAAGTACTCAAACGTAAACTTTTCTCAGTAGAATTTTTGGCAACGACAACTGATGAGTGTTTGGTAACGATGTTGTACCATAGAAAGTTAGATGATACATGGAGTGAAGAAGCCAAGCTGTTAGAGACTGAATTAGACTGTAAAATTATGGGGAGAAGCCGTAAACAAAAGGTGCTTCTTTCAGATGAGTTTGTGACTGAAAAACTAAATATTGATGGCAAAACATTTACCTATGTGCAGTATGAGAGTGGCTTTACCCAGCCAAATCCTATTGTGAATGTAAAAATGATAGAATGGGCTATCAAACAGGCTAAAAAAGTAGGCTATGGTGACTTTTTGGAGTCATACTGTGGTTTAGGAAACTTTACTTTACCGCTTTCTCATTATTTTGAAAAGGTCTTGGCAACAGAGATTTCCAAGCGTTCTATTCATGCAGCACTTGAAAACTGTGCGCTTAATGGTGTAAAAAATATCACTTTTGCACGTTTGGCTTCAGAAGAGATGACAGAAGCACTGAATGGTGTACGAGCATTTGAACGTCTAAAAGAGATAGATTTAAAATCATATAACTTTTCTACTGTATTGGTGGATCCTCCAAGAGCAGGCTTAGACAAAGGAACGATTGATCTTATCTCAAAGATAGAAAATATCATCTATATCTCCTGTAATCCTGAAACATTGGCTAGAGACCTTGAAACATTATCTCAAACACATATTGTGGAAGAAGCAGCTATGTATGATCAGTTTCCTCATACAGTACATGTTGAATCTGGTGTTTTCTTGCGTAAAAGATAGAAGAATTATGAATAAAAAGTTGTCACCTAAACAAAATGTTTAGGTGACAAATGATAGATTGAAATTACTTCCAACCATCCGTAACTACTTTTGTAGAGTTTTTGTAAGGGTACTTTTTCACTAGTTGTTTGACTTCTAGTTTTTGGTCACCTTCTCTCATGAAGTGTGCCAATGTTACTGCTGCCCAGTA
>JALXBG010000106.1 GCA_026991605.1 Sulfurovum sp. | reverse complement strand
GTGGTACGACAAAGGTTTCAAAACGGGTAAAGTGGTTTGTCACAAAAAGAACAGGAGACTCAGGCAAAGCTTCACCACTTACCGTTATATTGGCTCCAGAAAACTTACGTATGAGTCCTATGGCTAACGATGAAAGAGCAAAAGCTATTTTCATCACTAACCCTTTTTAGTTTTTTTACTTGTGACTTTTGGTTTTCTAAAGTAGTCGTTATGTTTAAAACTATCTACGGTGATAATCTCTTTTTGTAAAGCTCTGGCACTTTTGAGTTCTCGCGTCTCTTTGGTTGTAAGCTTTTCACCTTGTTTCTCTTTAGCTAAAAGTTCTTTAACAGCCTGCATCGCATGGGTAGCTTCGAGTAACTGCGTAGGTCTCTCACCCATATAGATGTTTCCACATACGCGTTCTCTCACAGCATCATCTTCACTCAGCACTTTTGCTATGGCATGTAGATTTTTGTCTTTCATAGTTTTCCCCATAGGGTTCAGCCGTGTACAAAAGCTCATAAGTTTAAACGGCATACCCAGTACACCACCGGCAAGGTTTTCAAAGATACCTCTAAAAGCAACATCTATCTTGCCAAAGGCATCTTCGACCGCTACTTCTAAAAAGACTTCATCACTCTTAGGACGACCATCAACCTCAAAACGCTTCAGTGCCGCGGTGATGAAGTACATCTGCGCCAATATATCTCCAAAACGTCCAGAGACAGACTCTCTACGTTTGAGCGTTCCACCTAACAACCCCAGTGCGACATCTGAGAAAAAGGCAAACTTTGCAGAAGCCCAAGCAAGCTTTTGTTCATACCGTCTGGCTTTCCCTTGACTCACTGTTGCATGTGCATACCCACGTGTCACACCCATTACACAGGCTATGGCTTTATTACGCACCACATGTCCTATATGTGTAAAGAGCAAATCATCAAAATACTGTACATTTCCAGATTCCAACGCTTCTATTTGGGAGTATGCATAAGGGTGACAACGTATCATCCCCTGCCCAAACATGATGAGCGTTCTAGTCATAATGTTCGCTCCTTCTACCGTAATAGCCACAGGAGCGCCAAAGTACGCATGCGCAAGTAAATTACGAGGTCCTCTACTGATGGCTGCTCCACCTTGTATGTCCATCGCATCCATAACATTTTTACGAAACATCTCTGTACTCTCGTACTTCATGATGGCATTGGCAACGGCAGGTTTTTTACCATCGTTTATGGCGCCTAGCGTAAAGGTCTTCGCCGCATCGAGCATATAGGTACTCGCACCCAAACGCCCAAGCACTTCAGCTATCCCCTCAAACTTAGCGATGCTAAGCCCAAACTGATACCGCACCACAGAGTAAGTAGAAGCCACATATGTAGCCAGTTTCGAACCACCTGTACTCGTACTTGGTAGTGAGATACCACGTCCCACAGCCAAAGACTCCATAAGCATCTGCCAACCATTACCAAGTCCAGACTCTCCACCTATGACATCATCTATACTTATAATGACATTTTTACCAAGCAGTGGTGCATTGACGAACGGCACATTGAGTGGGTCATGTCGGCATGTCTGGTCGATGCCTTTTTTCTTTGCATCCACCAAAGCACAGGTAATACCCCACTCCTCCTCTTTTCCTAAAAGTTTTTCAGGGTCTTTAAGTACAAAAGCAAGCCCTATCACAGTAGCAATGGAAGAGAGGGTAATGTAACGCTTCTCAAAGTTCAAACGTATCTTTAACTCCCCATCTTCATCTCTAAACACCACACCCTCAGACTGTATAGACCCAGCATCCGAGCCTGCTTCAGGTTCAGTCAGAGCAAAACAAGGGATGTCTCTACCATCAGAAAGTTTAGGTAAGTAGTGCTCTTTTTGTGACTCTGTTCCATAATGTAGTAGAAGTTCAGCTGGGCCAAGAGAGTTAGGCACCATAACGGTAATGGCAAGTACTTGTGAGTGTGAAGCGAGTTTTTCTATGACACAAGAGTGCCCATAGGCAGAGAACCCAAGACCTCCATGCTCTTTTGGAATAATCATCCCTAAAAACTTCTTCTCTTTGAGGTATTTCCACACCTCTTTTGGCAAGTCTCTACTCTCAAAGACTTCCCAGTCAGAAGTCATGGCACAAACTTCATTTACCTCGTTGTTTATGAAGGCTTGTTCTTCTTGACTAAGTGTTGGGTATGGGTTGGCAAAGATTTTTTTAAAGTCAGGCTTCCCTGAAAAGAGTTCGCCTTCTACCCACACATCTCCTGCTCTAAGGGCTGTTTTTTCTGTTTCAGATATCTTAGGTAAAAGTCCATTTTTTTCTATGAACTTAAAGAGATTATTGGTGATGAGTTTAACTCGTGTAGGTCTATGCAAAAACACCACAGCAAGCGCCACTGCAACTACCCACCAAAGCACTCCTGCTCCTGTACCCAGTAACAAAACACCCAAAGCCAAAAACCAAGCCCACAAAGGCGCAGCAAAAAATGCCAAAGCCAAAGAAACGATAAGAATCGAAAGTATAAGAGCCATCATGTCCTCCTGAAAAGTTATATATTTTATGATAGCTTTTTGGGTGTGGGGTTGGTGTGGAGTATAAAAAATATGTCAATTTGACATATTTTTAAAACATTAGAAAAAACCTAGCTATAATCCACTCGTACCCTTTTAGGTAATGGGGTAGTGTTCACTTTTGTTCTATTTAGGGTTTGGGCTTGGCATTTATATGTGGGTGGTAAAAATCTAGAACAAAGGGTACATGATGGAAACATGGTTTTGCCCGTAGGAAATGCCCTTGGGGTGCAGCATTGACTTTAATTCTTGGAGTAATGAAAGTTACGATAATGTGGCTGAATTATAAAGAGAATAAGAAGACAAAGAACACAGATTGAGAAATCTCACAAGGTATAGAGAGCAGCAACTCTCTATACTTCTGTGTACCCTTTCCAACATTTTACACCAATAACCTTTAAAAAATTATAAAATTATTCAGTAATTTATTTAAGCCTTACGGCGAGAATGTGACTATGTGCATGTTTCCCTATGTGGTGCGTTGAAAAACGCACCCTACGGTTCATCGTAAAACTTTTGCTTATTCTCTGCCATCTCCACCAAAGAACTAGCAGGGGAGAACCTCTCACCATACTGTTCTTCCAGTCCTTTAAGTCTAGCTACTACACTCTCTAAACCTTCACTATCTGCATACCGTAACAATCCACCTCTAAAGGCAGGGAAGCCTGTACCCATGACCATTGCCATGTCTAGGTACTGAGCGTTATCTACCACACCCTCTTCTAAACATTTGGCAGCTTCATTGACCATGATGAGTACGGCCCTGTCTAAGATGGTGTTATCTTCTAGGGTTTTGTGTCCGTACTGTAGGGCTGTCATTTCGCTGTTGTAGCTTTTGTTTTTACCTTTGTGTATGTAAAAACCTGTGCCAGTCTTTTTACCTAGCCAATTTTTCTCCAACATACGTTCAAGTACAGATGATGGTGTCATACGTGAGCCATAGGCATCGTGTAATATAGTCGAGACTTTGTCGCCTATGTCTATACCTACTTCATCTGTGAGGGTGAAAGGCCCCATCGGCATACCAAAGTCGGTGAGGAGTTTGTCTATGCGCTCTACATCTTCACCCTCTTCAAACATTTTGGCAGCTTCATTAAGGTACGGCAAGAGTGTACGGTTTACCAAGAAACCTGCACATTCACTCACTTTTATAGGCGTTTTACCCAGTCTTTTAGCAAGACTCACCACAGTAGCCACCGTCTCATCACTTGTCTCATCCCCTGCGATGATCTCCACAAGTGGCATCACTTGCACAGGATTAAAGAAGTGCATACCCACAAAACGCTCTGGATGACGCGCCGTTTTAGTGAGTGTGCTAATGTCTAGTGAAGAGGTATTTGTAGCGATGACACACTCATCACTTACCCTAGCCTCCAAGTCTGAAAAGACTTTTTGTTTGACTTTTGGGTCTTCACTCACTGCTTCTATGACGATGTCCACACCACCCAAACCTGATAGTTCTGTGGTATGGGTCACTCTGTCCATTTTAAGCCCTATCTCACGATCAGTCAAGCGTCCACGCCTTTTAATACTCTCAAAACTTTTCATCATCTTTGTCATGGCTTTGGCGATGCTAGGCATCTTTCTCGCTCCTAGCCTTACAGGGATGTCTTTATGTGCCAATGCCCAGGCAATGCCTGACCCCATCGTACCTACACCAATAACAGTAGAACGTGCTATCTTTTGAGGTTTAGCATCTGAAAAGTGCTCTTTTTTAAGTCTCTCAGAGGTAAAAAAGAGCTCTATCAGGTTTTTACTTATGTCAGATGTTGCCAAAGGGGCAAACACGTCAAGCTCAACTTTCAGCCCATCTTCCAGTGACATAGTAAGTGTCTCTTCAAGCACGTCTATAGCTTGTAGTGGTGCAGGGTAATGTCCAGCTGTTTTTTTGTTGACTGCTTTTTTTGCCATAGTAGCTATGAGCGTCTTCACAGGTGCTAACATCTCATACCATTTGATGCCTTTTCGTTTAGATAGCACTTTAGCTTCAAGTGTGTCTGCAAGTATCGCTTTAATATACTCTTCTTTTTTGAAGCCCAAATACCCAGCAGGTACCGAAGCATCTACAAGCCCTAGTTTAAGAGCCTTATCACCTTTGAGCCGTTTGGATGCCGTGATGAGTTCTATGGCTTTGGTAAAGCCTACCATCATCGGTAGTCTCTGTGTACCTCCAAGCCCAGGGATAATGCCCAAGCTCACTTCCACAAGCCCCAGTCTAGTATGTGCTTCATTCGTGGCAATACGGTAGGTACAAGCCATCGCAAGCTCCAAGCCACCACCCAAACATGCACCGTCTATCATAGCTATGGTAGGGAATGGAAGGTTTTCAAGTCGGTAAAATATCTCTTGACCCTCAGAAAGTTTTGAGACTATCTCTGCTTCATCTTTAAAGGCTTTTATCTCATTGATGTCAGCCCCTGCGATGAAGATGTCTTTTTTTGCACTCTCTATAAAGAGTGCTTTTACATCGCCATTTGTCTCTAGCGCTGCTATGTGTTCTCGTAGTTCATACAGTGCATCAAAACACAAGACATTCACACTACTTTTTGGAGTATCGAAAGTTAAAGTAGCAATACCTCTATCGTCTGTTGTTAAATTAAAATATTTCATCACTCTACCTCCAGTAGCAGTGCAACACCTTGTCCACCACCTATACACAATGTAACCAACCCAGTCTGCTGTCCACGCTCACGTAGTTCGTGTAGCACCGTCAGTACAAGCCTTGCACCTGTCATGCCCACAGGGTGACCAAGGGCAACTGCACCTCCATTGACATTGAGTATGTCAGGGTTTATGGCTCCTAGCGCTTTGTCTTCACCCCAATGTGCTTTGGCAAATTCACTAGAGGCAAAGGCACGTTCACAGCCTATGACCTGTGCGGCAAAGGCTTCGTTAATTTCCATGACTTCTATGTCATCCATACTAAACCCCGTTTTGGTAAAAAGCTTATGTGTCGCAAAAACAGGTCCAAGCCCCATACGTTTAGGGTCAAGCCCTGCATAGGTGTATTCACGTAGGTAACCCAGTGGCGTTAAGCCTCGCTTCTTCGCTTCACTCTCAGCCATTACCACCATACCTGCTGCAGAGTCGGTAATCTGAGAAGAATTACCTGCGGTGACTGTACCGTTTTTACGGTCAAAAAATGGTCGCAACCCTGCGAGTTTTTCTATGGTTTGGCTCTCACGTATGCCGTCATCAAAGTCTAGGTATTTACCTGTATGTTTGTCATACACCACTGGCATCATCTCTTTGGAAAAACGTCCAGAGGCTTTTGCCTTGGCAGCTTTTTGGTGAGAAGCAAGAGAAAAGGCATCTTGCTCCTCTCTGCTTATGCCAAAGTCCTGTGCCAACACCTCGGCCGTACTTCCCATAAGCAATCCACTCACAGGGTCAGTAAGTCCAGACATAAGCCCTACGATGGGTTTAAGAAAACTTGGTCGAAAGCCTAAGAGTGTACGTATTTTGTCTAAAGCACTCTTAGAGCATGAAAGTTTAGAGAAGAGTCCTACCATCTTTTCATTGTAGATAAGCGGTATGTTAGACATAGACTCCACCCCACCACACACATAAATGCTCCCCTCACCCGCGTAAATACGCGCAGCCGCAGTCGTAAGAGACTCCATACCAGAAGCACAGTTACGATGTACTGTCATCGCAGGTGTCTCTTCAGGGAAACCAGCACGAAGCGCGATGACCCTAGCGATGTTCGCCGCATGTGTAGGCTGTGCCACATTACCGATGATGACTTCATCGACCTCATCAACTCCCACAGGAGAACGAAGCATAAGCTCCCGAAACAAAGTAGCCCCAAGTTCATCTGCCTGCATACGTGCAAACTTCCCACCTGCTTTAGCCATAGGTGTCCGAAGTGCAGTAACAATGGCGATGCGTTCTTTTTGAATATTTTTTGAATTCTTGTTCATTACATATCCTTTATAAGGATAGTATAGAACTTTGTGTGTGGATTGGGTGTGGAAAGTATTTATATAACATTGATATAATAATAAATCTAATGTATAGGCTTTTCATGAAAAAATTAATTATCTTTTTTGTAGCACTTTTTGCTTTTTATAAATATATATTTTATATACCTCAGTTACCAGAGTCATCAACTCAATCTGATACACCAGAAAATCTACAAATAATTAAATCTGCATCTAATAAAGAAACCAAAAACAATACATTTATTACGAGTACTAAAAATAGTCCAGAAAGAGCATTTCAAAATCATTTTAGTCGAGTCCAAGTAACGGGGATAGGTACAGTAGATCATATTTTAAGAGATGATAATAAAGGATTACGTCATCAAAAATTTATATTACGTCTTCCCTCAGGTCAAACTCTTCTTGTAGCTCATAATATTGATATCTCTCAAAGGTTGAATGGTATACAAAAGGGTGATAGTATAGAATTCCAAGGACAATATGAATGGAATCCAAAAGGTGGAGTTCTCCATTGGACTCATCATGACCCAAGAGGTAGACATAAGGCAGGTTGGTTGCAATTTAATGGTCATAAATACCAATAGATAAATTTTTCCTACACATGCCCCTCATACATCCCCTCAATTTCCTCTACATAACGCACCATCAAATGATTTTTAGCAAGTTTCATAGAAGGAGTTAAGTCTCCATTTTCTATGCTGAGTTCGTCTGCTATGACTCTGTACTCTCGTACTTTTTCCCAGTGGTTGAGTTTTTTGTTTATCTTCTTCACAAACTTCTCTGTCATCTCTTGAAACTTTTTAGACTCTAAGGCTTTGCGTGGCGTGGTGTTCATGGAGCTAGCTAGTCTGCCTAAGAATTCATGTTCTATGAAAAGCAGTGCTGTCACATAAGGTTTTGCATCACCGATGACAAGTGCCTGTTCAAACCATCCGTTGCTTGTGAGCTTTTGCTCTATGTACACAGCTGTCACATACTCACCCGTAGAAGTTTTAAGTAATTCTTTTGTCCTTCCTGTGATACTGATATACCCTTCTTCATCTATCTGTGCCAAGTCACCTGTATGTAGCCAACCCTCAGCATCTATGGTTTTAGCTGTGGCTTCTGGGTTATTGTGGTAGCCTCGCATGACATTTGGCCCTTTGACGAGCAGTTCTCCCTCATTACTTAGTGTCACCTCTACGTGAGGGAAAGTCTTTCCACAGGTACCTAATTTGTTCTCTTTAGGAGTGTTTGACGCGATAACAGGAGATGTCTCGGTCTGTCCATACCCTTGATAGATGGGTACCCCTATGTTTAGGTAGAACTTGTAGAGTGCATCTGGTAGTGCTGCTCCACCAGATATCATCATACGCATACGAGACCCAAGGGCAAGACGTAGTTTTTTATAGACGATGCTATCGAGTGCTTTATCTACCATATTTTTAGGTGCATAAGGGTCTTTTGTAACGGCACGATGAAAAGCATAACGCACCAGTGCTTTTTTGATAAAGCTTCCACTCATGGCTTTAAGCTTCATCTTGAAAAAAACTTTTTCTAAAAGTCTTGGAACGACTGTCATCACTGTGGGGTTTACTTCTTTTAGCAGTACCCCTACATTTTTTACATCATCTGCAAAGTACACTGTAAGTTCTCGTGATAGATAAAAGTGCATCACCATACGTTCAAAAATATGTGCTAAAGGTAAGAAAGAGAATGCCACATCTGTTTTTGGGTCAAAGTGATAATTTTCTGCCGTTGCGTGTATCTGTGAGATAAGGTTTGTATGGGTAAGTTCTACCCCTTTTGGTGTGCCAGAGGTACCAGAGGTGTAAACTATAGTAGCTACATCCTCTGCTTTAATACGAAAACGTAATTCTCTAAAGAGTGTTGGGTTTGCTTTGTCTATCTTTGCACCAAGTGTTAGTAAGTCTTCTATGCTTCTATAGCCACTCACATCATCCAAATAGATAACTTCTATGGTGTTATCTACTTGGTGTATGAGCTTTTTTTGTGTATCGTTTTCTATAAATGCTGTATGAATATTGGCATCTAAAAACTCAAAAAGTAGATTTTTTGATGAGATATTTGTAAAAAGAGGAACACTCACTGCTCCTGAGAGCATAAGTGCATAGTCAAGCATAAGCCAATGTGCGGAAGGAGAAACTGCAATAGCTACTTGCTTACCCTGCCAACCTTGTTCATTAAAGGCAAGGGTAAGATAACGGACAGAACATAAAAATGACTTTTTTGAAAAGCTTTTCCATGTATCATTTTCTTTATGGTGCAAAAAGTCCTCTTTTGGTGCAGTACGTACTAAGTGACAATACAGTTCACCAAAATGTGTAAAGTTTTTATGCATAGTATTTCCTTTCAGACGCTAATTGAACCCTCTTAATAACACTATAAAATAATTGTGTGCATTTGATGTGGATTATGCTAGAATCTCGACATGAATAGTAAAAAACAAGAACTTATCCAAACACTGAAAGACACCTATAACAGAGATCTACGTAAACAAGTGGTAAAAACCATTTTACGTGAAGAAAAAGAGAATGAGAAACCAAACTACAATATCATAAACCAAATCTTCTCTTATGTACTTAAAGAATTAAACTGGACGATAGCTGTCAATACAAAAGAATGGGACAACACTCCACTAGACATCATGGAAGAGACTTTCCCTAAAATAGAGAGTACCAAATGGTTTAAAGAGCAGATACTTACAGCCAAGCAGATGATAGAGACAGAGTTAAATAGCTAGAGGTTCTCTTAATTCCAAAACATCAAGACATCTGGCTTTTTAAAAGTATAGTCCAACACCTCACAAAGTTTTGTTGGGCTTAGTACTTTTCCTACTTCATCCCCATTGAAAAATTCGGTCGGCTTAAACCCGAACTTTTTAGCATTTTGGGTAAAGATGATTTGTTTGGTAGACTGTATGGGTGCAACCACATCAAACACTTCTCCCCGTACATCTTGCACGATGAGATGCTCCAAGATACTTACGACATCATCTCTATGGACATAGTTGGTGAGAGAGTCTGAAGTTAGTACTTTTCCTGCCGTGTATTTACCTGCTATGCGCTCATACCCCATCAACCCACCAAGTCTCAAGATAATGACATCTTCAAGTAAGGCTTGCATCAAGGTTTCTGCTTCAACCACAGATGCCTTTCCATCATAGTAAGAGATGGATGATAGGAAAATCACCTGTGTATGGTTCTCTTTTTTCAAAAAATAAAGTGTATCTTCCAGTACATCCAAATACTCTTGCGTACTTGGGGGTATGGCAATGATGAGTACATCGACATCATAAAAATGGGCTGAGACGTTAAGCTTTATATCACGTGAAAGACAATGTACAGTGTGCCCTTTACTTTCAAGTTCTGCCTTTAAAGCATTACCCACCCAACCACAACCTAAAATGGAAACTTTTTTTAATCTCTTCATGCTTTAACTATAATCAAAACATCTTAAAAATGGGTCAATATTTTATAGTCAAGTAAATCTATAGGTTTAATATTTATTTAATCTTATTACGGTATTATTCAAAAAATTAATCTATTTAGGAAAACTTAATGAAAGTTAAAACATTATTTAAATTTATACTTGGTGGGCTTTTTTGTCTTACACTACAAGTACAGGCAAATGTGATAGTTGAAGGTACACAAAGTACTTCAACTATTAATACAAGTTATGCTTATTTTACAAGAATGAGCACAGAAGAATTACAAATAGCAATGGAAGAGCTCAGTCTTAATGGTGAATACCCCTTAGAAATGGGTGTAGAACTTATGAAACGTTGGACTACAGAGTCATAAATCTTATTTTTTGCTCCATTCATCATACATCTCATCATGCATCATAGAGGACGCATACACCATCTCGTATTCTTCGTGTGTTGCACAGTGCTCTATGTAGTTGTGTGAAGCAGTTTTATAGTCTGCATACAATGCTTTTATATTTGAAGTATCCTTTTGCTTAAATGCTTTTTCAAGTGCTACACTGCTTGGTACTTTTGAACAGTCTGTACCATGATCTGCTTTGCTCATATCATATTTTGCATCTTCAAGTCGTGCTTCATAAGTATGTATCATCACCGATGTCTCTTCAAATTTGTCTTTACTTTGATCACAATCAGCTAGATAATTTTTGACATCCTCTTTGTATTGAACTAGAAGTTTGGTAGCTTTAGGAATCTCGTGTGCCTCTATACTCTTAGCAAGTTCCATGCCTATAGGCGTATTGGTACAGTCTGCATTTACTGTTATGCTCAAAAGCATGAGTGTTATATATATTCTTTTCATATTCATTCCCCTACAAAAGATTTTCTATTTATCAGCCTAGTATAGTGTATAAATGTCATAAAGTAATGACTTTAATACTAATTAGGTACGTCAGAGATGCAGGAGGGTATATTTGTAATTAAAAGTATATACAAACTTATTGATACTCACGATAGAGTGACCTAAAAGGAATATGCTTCATCATAATAGACTTCTTCCAAATATGACCAAAACAATGCACCTTCCAAATCATCTGCCACCTCATACACCATTGTCGTGCTAAAGTCTGTCAAATACTTGTCATAAACTGTCTCTCGTTCATGGCGTAGTGGTGTAGCACAATAGCAAGCTTCGTACCATGCTATGTGTGTACTGTCTACCATTACCGCTTCTTTCATGGCTTTTAAAATGTAACTCCCATCTGGCTTTTGCGCCTCTATACTTCCATCAGTCAAAGCAGTAAAAAAGTCTTTTAAAGTTTCTGGTTTTATTTTTGCTTTTATTTTATATAACATGCTGACTCCTTCATTCTCTATCATAGCTATGTACTGTGGAGTGTGTATGTAAATTTGCTATAATGCTTTCACTTTTACTTCAAGGCACAGTTTATGAACATTACTTACAAACTCACACTTAACGAATACCAAGAAGCCGCGAACTTCCATTATAAGAGTGGGAAACGTCCTCTTTTCATTGCTGTATTTTTAGGTATGGCTACGTTTATGATGCTTGCAGGCACAGATTTTTCCAACACACGACAAGTCATCAACAACATACTCATCACATTTTTTGCACTTGCTTTTTATCTTTTATTTACCCGTATGGTTACAGCCTATCAAGCAAAAAAAGTCTATAACAAAAGTCCTATTCTCTCTTCTGAAGTCTCATTACGTATCTCAGGAAAAGGCATCAGACATGACAAAAAAGCAGAAGGAAACACCATTCCTTGGGATCACTTCTCAAAGTGGAAGAAAAATGAGAAGTATTATCTCATATACACCAATCCACATCAGTTTAATGTCATCCCTGCTAGAGCGATGAATGAAGCTCAAAGAGAAGAGTTTGAGGAATATTTGAAAAAATATCTTTAAAGAAGTGGTATAGACCACTTCTTATAGTAAGCCACAACACGAAGTACTACCCCTAAAACAAAGACTATCGCGATGGGGTAAAAGCCCATGATATGAAACATATGTAGCAGATACATCACTGCGCCTACGAGTAAAGAGACTGTACCATAAAACCCTGTTTTAAAGACAAAGGGAACTTCGTTGATAATGACATCTCTGGTAATTCCCCCACCTACTGCTGTCACGAAAGAGAGTGCCAACACACCTGTAATATTAAGTTCATGATCTAAAGCAATGAGCGCACCTGTAATACTGAACGAAACCAAGCCTATGGAATCAGAAATAATAAACCAAGACTTGTTCTCAATACTCTCTTTTCTATGAAAACGAAAGAGTATGAGTATAAACATAAGGGTAAAGACTATCACAGCTGGAGTAATATGCGTAAAAGTATAAGGTTTTTCATTCACAATAACATCACGGATAATGCCACCACCAAATGCAGTCAAAAAGACAGAGATAAGCACCCCTAAAAAGTCAAGCTTCGCACGCGCTGCCACAAAAAATCCTGACATAGCAAAAGCAATGATACCTATGTATTCTGCTACTTCAAACATGGCTATTCCTTCTAAAAAAACAAAGTATAACATAAATCATAGCGCTATAATCTCAGCTACGATATAATCTTCTCAATTTATATAGAAGAGATAATAATGGATTTACACAAAGAAATATACATCCCAAAACCAAGTCCGCATGACCCAGACAATAATGGACACTTTGGTAGCGTAGAGAATGGACAAGTAGGCTTTGGTGGTCGTTTTGTCCCTGAGACACTTATGCCAGCACTCGAACAACTCCGCCTTGACTACGAAGCAGTACGTTTTGACGAAGATTTTTGGAAAGAGGTAGACTACTACTACAAAAACTACGTAGGTCGCCCTTCATCACTCTATTTTGCAGAAAACATTTCTAAAGAGCTGGATGCAAAAGTCTACCTAAAGCGTGAAGACCTTAACCATACTGGTGCACACAAGATAAACCACTGTGTCGCACAAGCCATCCTAGCAAAGCGTTTAGGTAAAAAAAAGATTATTGCAGAAACTGGTGCAGGACAACATGGTGTGGCTACTGCAACTGTCGCAGCACTCTTTGGCTTAGAGTGTGAAGTCTTTATGGGTGCCAAAGATGTGGCACGTCAAGAGCTCAATGTCTTTCGCATGAAACTACTTGGAGCCAAAGTACATGCCGTAGAGTCTGGAAGTAAAACACTCAAAGATGCCATGAACGACGCTATTCGCCACTGGGTGACACACGCACGTGACACCTACTACCTCATAGGTACCGTAGCGGGGCCTCACCCCTACCCTATGATGGTACGTGACATTCAGTCTATCATCGGATGGGAAGCCAAAGCACAACTTGACGTTGTAGAAGGCTGTTTGCCTGACAAGGTCATCGCGTGTATCGGTGGTGGTTCTAATGCTCTTGGTATCTTTAACCACTTCTTACAAGATGAAAGCGTAGAGTGTATCGGTATTGAAGCTGGAGGTGAAGGACTAGACTGCAAGCATGGCTGTTCACTGGAAAAAGGAAGCCCTGGCGTACTACACGGACAACTCAGCTACCTCCTCCAAGATGAAGATGGACAAGTACAAGAAGCCCACTCCATCTCTGCAGGTCTTGACTACCCAGGCATAGGCCCAGAACATGCCTTCTTAAAAGATGAAAACATCGTCACCTACGACCACATCACAGACGATGAAGCAATGGACGCTTTCGTATGGCTCTCACAATCAGAAGGTATCATCCCTGCATTTGAGAGTTCTCATGCAGTAGCCTACCTGAAGAAGATGAAACCTGAAGATGTCAAAGGTAAAACCATTTTGGTAAACCTCTCTGGACGTGGGGATAAAGATATGATACAAGCTCAGGATATCTTGAGTGATAAATTTAACTAAAATAAACACAAGGATTATAAAAATGGAAGATATATTTGAAATATACGAATATACAAAAAAAGACGAATTACAAGAACTAACTAATTTAAAATATAGTGAAGAAGAAAACTTTATAAAAACAAAATCCAACATAATTGGCATACAATGTCAAATGGAAGCTTTTGTTTTTGCTGATATGGAAAAAGACAATATAGCTTTTACTTTAAATCAGATACATTTAACTCAAAGATTACAAAAAGAAGATTTGAGTTTTTATCCTGAATATAAATTTTTGGCTCAATTAAAATTTGGTTCATTAATATATTTTGTATTACTTGCAACAGAAAACGATATGATACATTTTGTTAAAAATTATTCTCTGGTTATAGAATAAATTATACTTTATTCATCTCTAAGATTACTACAGTAAAATTTTAATAAGGGTACACAGAAGTATGAAGAGTCTCACCTCTTCATACCTTGTGAGATAGGTTTAGTCTCTATCTGTGTCTCGGTCTTTTTACACTCTTTATAATTCAACCCCATCACTTTTTTATTTGATGCAAAAATCTTGCAAATTGACATACTTTTTACCTATCTTTGCTATACTCCTAAATACTATTTACTTGATTATGAGGATAAAAAATGAATTTTGAATTAACCGTATTACCTATAGCTGATATTTCTGGAGCGTTAAAAGTAATCATCGTTGTCGATGCTGACTTGAAACACCGTTTTGTACAAGACAAAAAACTTCTTAAAAAAGCTGGTTTTTCTTGTGGGCAAGATGAAACTTGTCTGCTTGTAGAGAAGAACAGACTGTATGTAGGTGCAAACTCACTCAAAAGTACAGACATTAGACGTGCCGCTGCCAATGCTATTAAAGCACTTAAAGGCACTAAATATAAGACTGTCAAAGTAGCGAGCTACACCAACAAAGGGTGTACCTACACTCTCAGAGCCATGATAGAAGGTTTCATCTTGGGTGGGTACAGTTTTGAGACGTATAAGAGTAAAAAGAATGAAAATAAAATCAAAGAGATTTCTGTTTCGTTAGAAGAGTATAGTGAACTTACACTAGACATAGAAAAAGCCGCAGAGCAAGTACATAAAGCTCAGATAACAGCAGATGCGACAAACTTCACACGTGACATCGTAAACACCACTCCAGATGACTGTTACCCTGATGTTATGGCAAGCATCGCTGAAGGTATGGCTGAAGATGTTGGACTTAAGTGTAACGTACTCAAACCAAAACAACTCCGCAAAGAAAAAATGGAGACACTGCTTGCAGTTGCACGTGCAAGCCGTCATAAGCCAAGAGTCATCCACCTTACACACAAACCTAAAAATGCCAAACTCAAGATTACACTTGTGGGTAAAGGTCTTACTTATGATTCGGGTGGACTTAGCCTCAAACCGGCAGACTACATGGTAACGATGAAGTCAGACAAAAGTGGTGGTTCAGCGGTTATGGGCATCATGAAAGCAGTCGCTGAACTCAACTTACCTATAGAAGTACATGGTTTCATCGGAGCGGTAGAAAATATGATAGGTGGTGATGCATACAAACCAGATGATGTACTTGTGGCTAAAAATGGTAAAACTATTGAGATACGTAACACAGATGCAGAAGGACGTTTAGTCTTAGCGGATGTGCTCTGTTATGCACAACAAGAGGTAAAAGCAGACTACATCTTCGACTTTGCAACACTTACGGGTGCTTCAGTGGTAGCGGTAGGTCACTACACCTCTTCCATCATGGGGAATAACAAAGAGGTACAAAACCTTGTCGTAAAAGAAGCACAGAACTCTGGTGAGTTAGCCACAGCACTGGACTTTAAC
>JALXBG010000105.1 GCA_026991605.1 Sulfurovum sp. | reverse complement strand
GCTGCATTGTTAGAGATGTAGCGTTTTAAGAAAACTTGAAAGGGTAAGAGGTTAAGATAACTAATAGACCCAAATAGCATACTGCCCCTTTTAATATAACACGAATTATGCACTAGTAATCATAAAACTTGCATAAGTCATTGTCCCGTAGGCATTTACAAATAATCATCGATTAACCTAAGGGTTAATCTCAAATTCTTTGCAAACACCTACAGAACAAGCACTTTATGCTATTTTCATAATTCTAGTACATCATTCGTGTTTAAGCATGATTATACCAAACAAGAATTATAATCGCGTTAGAATTTGGGTACATCCCAAGGAGAATTTCTTATGATAAAAGTAGAATTTTTAGGTCCCATAGGTAAGGCACCTATGGAGATGGAAGCTACAACTCTTGCAGATGTATCTGCAAAGTTAAAGGAAGACAGTACACTTACTCAGTGGCTTGACAAGTGCGCTGTAGCACTCAATGACACGATGGTAAACGACCTTAGTACAGTACTTAAAGATGGTGACAGAGTCTCCATCTTGCCTCCTGTGTGTGGTGGCTAGGTAGTGGAGCTTTATAATGGTCCACTCGATACCAAAGAGATATTTGGTAGATGGTTAGATGAACAGTCAGAGTCAAACTATGGTGCATACATCCCTTTTGTGGGTACTATACGTGCAGAAGATGACATAGAAGCACTTAGTTTTGACATCTATGAGCCTGTATTACAGCAGTGGTTTGATGCATGGCAGGAAAAAGCTAAGGCTATTGGTGCAGTAGTGAAAATGGCGCACTCCGTAGGTGATGTTCCTGTACATACTTCATCGTATGTATCTGCTGTGTTTTCCCCTAAGCGTCGTGTGGCACTTGAACTCATAGATGAGTTTGTAGAAGACTTTAAAGCCAATGCACCTATCTGGAAATATGATGTGAAAAATGGTGAGCGTATTTACGCAGCCGATAGAAGTACAGCAATGAATGGAGCAGGATTATTAGCATGATGCATTTTGATGAATCTATCCAAATGATAGAAAATTTAGAGATAAATAACTATAAAATAAAAAATTTACCTTTGCTGGAAGCTCAAGGATATGTGTTAGCAGTAGATATCGTGGCTGATCATAACTCTCCTGAGTTTCCGACGTCAGCTATGGATGGTTATGCCATTATTCATGAAGACATGACTTTAGGAACTTTAAGAGTAGGGAGCATAAACCCAGCAGGTTCTGCACTCAAAGATGAAGTGATAGGCGGTACATGTATCAAGACTTTTACAGGCTCACTCATGCCTCATGGGGCGGATACACTTATTCCCATAGAGAATGTTGAAGTAGAGGGTGATGAGATAGTTATAAAGCAAGAAGTGCCTCAGGGATTTTCTGTACGTGAACCTGGAGAGAACTATGCCAAAGGACAGTTGCTTATTCCTAAAGGCACAAAGATAGATTTTCCTCAAATTGGGGTAATGGCATCTTTGAACATTGCCACTGTACTGGTCTATAAGAAGCCTACTGTCGCCATCATATCTACTGGTTCAGAGTTACTTGAATTAGGGCAAGAACAAACCAATGATGCACAGATACGTTCATCGAACAATTACATCTTAGAAGCGATAGTGAAAAAATATGACGGTGTACCTTTGCAGCGGGGGTGCATTAAAGATGACAAAGAGACGATAACCAGAGAAATCACAGAAGCTTTAGAGAAATCTGACATTGTGGTGACCACGGGGGGTGTTTCTGTGGGAGACTTTGACTTCGTGAAAGATGTCATTCGTGAGATAGGATGCGATGTAGTCTTTAAGGGTGTGCGTGTCAAGCCTGGACAGCATATTATGGTAGCGCGTAAAGGTGATAAGTTCATCATAGGGTTACCTGGATTTGCTTACTCTTCTACAGTTACAGCATTGCTTTACCTTGTTCCTCTGATAGAAAAACTACAACAAGGTAAATGTAGTTTACATACGGTAAAGGCAAAACTCAAAGAGCCATTTGTGAAGCGTGCAAAAAAAGCAGAGTTTACAGCTTGTAATGTCTCACTCATCCAAGGTGAATACTATGTTGACTTTAAAGACAAAAAAGTCGGCTCTTCTGCCATACTTACCAACATGCTTGGGGATGTAGCACTCCTAATTACATCGGAAGATGATACGTCTAAAGAGATAGGTGATGAGGTTAGCATTTTATTGTTTGGATAATTGAATCCGCGTGTTCATCCATCTAAAGGGCAAACACTTGGGTTTGCCCCTACAATGAGAGGATAGATTCTCTCGCTTTTAAAAACATCGCAAAATCTGCCGCTGTTTTACATCCCATTTTCATTGCATAACTTAATAATTCTTTGTTTAGTGAATAACTCATTTTAAATCCTTTTAAGTATTAATATGTCAAATGATACATAAAAATACAAAATTATATAAAAAATATTGCATATTGACATATTTTTAGGTAAATTAGCATATAATTACCTATATATATGTTTTAAAGGACAAAATATGATGATTTTGAATGATATAGTAGATAAACTCAAAGATGTACTTTCGGAAAGTAGTATTGGGAAGAAAGTATTTGATAAACATGTAGCAGAAGCTTTGGGGATACCGCAAGGTACCTTTGCTTCGATGAAAAAAAGAAATTCTATTCCCTATGCTGAAATATTGGAGTTTTGTGCATTGAAGAAGATATCGGTCAACTGGCTTTTCTTTGATCAAGCAGTAGATATGCTTAAAGAGGAGACTGAGAAGTTTTTTCAGGTACGGTATTTTTCTGATATTCGCGCATCTGCTGGTGGAGGTGCAGAGGTATTTGATGAAAATTATGAGACTATCAGTATCGATGAAAAAATCATGCATAACATGGTAGGGATGGGAAACACAGAACTCGAAGCCATCCATGTAGATGGAGAATCAATGGAACCGACCCTTCAAGACGGCTCTATAGTGTTTTTAGATAGAACACAAACAGATATTAATAAAAATGGTATCTTTGTTGCTTCTACTACGGGAGGACTTTTTATTAAGCGTATTCAACAGCGAGCAGATGGGATGATAGAACTTATCTCAGATAACAGCATGTACCCTCCTCAGGCTATCTCTCCTGAAGAGGTGACTATTGTGGGTAAAGTTGTGGGTAATATAGAATCGTTGTAGGGTGGGTTTTTATTGAAATGTATGCCTTTGGCACTAACCAACCTTAGAGATTATTTGCACACTCCACACATCTCACACTTTCAGGACGCACAGACATGCGTCCCACCCCGATACTCTCCTCACACTCTATGCAAATGCCAAACATCGGTTTGTCTATACGATGTAATGCATTCTTTAGGCGAGTAAGTCTTACACGAGCTTCATCTAAAACTTTATTGTTTACATGTTGCTCTCCCATGGCTTCTAGACGAGTGAGTCTGCCAAGTCCACAGTCTGGGGAGATAGGTTTTACTTTTTCTTCCAAGTCACCTATCTGTTCTGTGAGTATACATATGTCATTTTCTATTTTTTCTTTGATTTTTGCTTTTTCTTGTTTGGTCATAGGTATCACTTTATGATATAGTAATATATTATACACTAAAGAGTAAAAGATGCGAAAACTATTTTTCTTCTTATTTCTGTCAAGTTTGCTTTGGGCAGAGCATCCATATACGAATGCACTTATAAAAGAACACTCTCCCTATCTGCAACAACATGCGCACAACCCTGTCAACTGGTACCCTTGGGGCAAAGAAGCATTTGAAAAAGCAAAAAAAGAGCATAAACTTATTTTTCTTTCTATCGGATACAGTACCTGTCACTGGTGTCATGAAATGGAAGCGGAGAGTTTTACAGATGAAGAAGTAGCAAAATTACTTAATGCAGATTTTGTCTCCATCAAAGTGGACAGAGAACAATATCCACAGATAGATAAAAAATATCAGAAAATCTATAGAGATGTCTATGGTAAGCGTGGAGGGTGGCCACTGAGTATTTTTATGACCGCAGATAAAGAGGTGTTTTTCATGGGAACCTATATTCCTAAAGAGGAGGGGTATGGCTCCAAGGGCTTACTCAACCTTTTGCCCTCTTTTGTGAAATTGGCAAAAGAGAGTAGTGCCTTTCAAAAAGCAATAGAACAATATAAGAATATAGCCACACAGCATGCCCTTCAAACAAAACCAAGTAGTAATATCATGCAGCGAGTGGTAGGCGCAATAGAAAAACAGTTTGACAGTACTCATGGAGGCTTTGCAAAAAGACCTAAATTCCCTGAAGCTTCCAAGTTGGCACTTTTGTTAGATATCTATAAACTGGAGGATAACCAGAGAGCATTTTTTATGGCAGAACACACACTCAAAAAAATGGCACAAGGGGGACTCTATGACCAGATAGGAGGGGGATTCTTCAGATACACCACCGATGAGGCATGGCAGATACCACATTTTGAAAAGATGTTGTATACCAATGCAGAACTCATCTCTGTGTATGTCACACTGTATGCAATGACAGGAGAAAAACTTTATAAAAAAGTGATAGATGAGAGTATCGCTCAGATGGAGAAAAACTATATGCAAGAGGGCATCTACCTGAGTGCCAGTGATGCAGACTCAGACGGAGAAGAGGGAGGATATTTTATTTATGACTATACAAAACTTAAAAGAGCACTCAAAGAGAAAGGCTGGAAGCCCAAGGAGATAGAAGAGGTATTAGCCTATATGGGCATAGAAGAAGATGGAAATATAGATGGGGAGTTCTCTCAGCCACATATTACAAGTGAACGTGTACCGGTAAAGCTAGAGGCATTCAAAGCGTATTTGA
>JALXBG010000104.1 GCA_026991605.1 Sulfurovum sp. | reverse complement strand
GTTGCTACATTAGCTGGTGACAGAAAAAAGCTTAAGAGAATACCTATAACACCTGCATAGAGT
Source organism: Sulfurovum sp. (assembly GCA_026991605.1). Classification (GTDB taxonomy): domain Bacteria; phylum Campylobacterota; class Campylobacteria; order Campylobacterales; family Sulfurovaceae; genus Sulfurovum. The sequence continues at coordinate 15,894 of JALXBG010000104.1, read as the reverse complement.
CCATATTTAATAACGCGTAAGATGCTATCTCGTTTAAATGTAGTAGGACAGTCATTGTTTTTAAATGCATCCGTACCATATTCTAATTTTGCATCAAAAAGCTTCTGTTCTTCTCCACTCATACGTATTCTAAAATTTGCACCTAGAAGATAATCACTTTTACGTTGTATCTGTATAGCCAATTTGCCTTCTGCATCTAAAAACTGTTGTTTTCCTGTAGCATCTTCATAGGTGATTTTTATCTTTTTATAGCGTTTGGTTGTTGCACTGAGCCTAGGGAAATAGGCAGTTGTTTCAGTAGGATATACGACACCCTCTCTCGTAATGATAATAGGATTGATGATTTCTAAAAATTCATCATCATCTTGGCGTATGACAAATACCGCCAAAGGTGAACCTATCTGAAAGGCTGACAGTGACTCTAGGTCATTATCTACGAGGGTGTCTTTAAGATCTTGAATGGTTTGTAGAAGACTTTCATCAAAATGGCGTACAACACCACCAAACTCTAAACTCTCAACAGTAGGATAGGTAATAATCTCTTTAATCATAGTTTCTCTTTAAAACGCTTATGTTATTTTTAAGTAAGATAGTTAAAAATAGGATAAATTTTTTGTACCCCAGAAACTAGGGTACAGAGGGGGATTAGTGACTTTTACTCACTACGATGAGCATTTTGATGTTAATCACCAAAAATCTAAAAAATTGCCAGATTTTACATGTACGCATTGCACGTGCAAATTTTCCGGGAATCATTGTTAAGTTAAAGTGGTCACTTTTGGCGAAGTTTTCTTCTTCTTGTTTCATAGTATTCTCCTTTAGTTATCTATAATTAAAATTGCGAAGCTTATTCAGGAATAAGCGTCCAACCTGGCTTGAGTTTTGCTTTGTAGATAAACATATGGTGTAATATATGTTTAATCCAGTGTCCTGCAAGACCAATCTCACCGAAGGTATAGTCAGTGTCTCTACCTGTTCCTGGGTACTTTTCAAAGTCAGGTACAACAGGATAAACGGTCATCGCTGCAGCCGTACCATCTAAGAGTCCTTTACCGGCACTTGCAACACATGCTGCACCCATCTCTGCCATAGATGCTTCATGTAAATGTGCACTTTTACCATTCTTAATCATATCACAAACAGAGTGAGCAACTGCTTTACCGATGATACCTGCAGGCATACCTGTTCTAGGTGGTGTAGGGTTAATCGGTGTACCGTTTGGTGAACTCATTGGTTTAGAGATAAGGTGTGGTGGTGCAAAGGCAATACCTGCTGCAAAGATGTTGTCAAATGTAGGGTTTTGGTAGGTTCTTGGCCAGTCACTTGCTTTCCAGTTTTCATACGCACCTGCATCATATTTTGCATCCACTTTCATAAATCCGTTTGGTGCAAAAAGTACATCCGTCATGTCTGAACCATCTTTGTCATAGGCTTTAAATCCTACACCAGCAAATGGTGGGATAAGCATAGCAAAGTCAAATGCCTCTTCATGTTTAGTTCCATCAAGTAGTTCATACTCAATTTTCCCTTTTTCTACTTTAGAAGTATGCGCACCGATAATCCAGTCAACATTTCTTTCCGCATAGAGTGATTCTGCAAAAAGTTTAGAAGAGACAGCGTATCCGCCTACTTTCATGTGAAGACCACCCATACCAAAGTCACCAAGGAAAGATTCATTAGAAATCCATTTGATGTCTAGCATATCTCTTACGCCAGCTTTTCTAGCTTCATGTTCGATGTTAAAGATGTACTCAAATGCAGCACCTTGACAAGTACACATACCATGACCTGTACCTACAAGAATCTTCTGTCTTTCACCCTTTTTAGCTTTTTCAAATACTTGTTTAAGCTCTAGGTTTGCGTGAACAGCATGATCAGCAGTACATACAGAAACAGTGTTTGTTCCCATTTGTCCTTTACCGTCACCTAAACCAGGTGTTGCATCAAAGTTTAGTTTAGGTCCTGTTGCATTGACCAAATAGTCGTACTCTAGCTCTTCAGTTTTCCCTTCTTCGCCCTCTTTGGTTGACTGAATAACGATATAAGGTTGATCGCTCCCTTCTTTACCATTTGGATGAATTTCTGTAGCAAGTGCTTGCCTGTAGTCAATACCTGCTTTTTCATAGATAGGAGCAAGTGGAAAAACAACATCTTTCTTCTGCATCTGTCCTACTCCAACCCAAATGTTAGAGGGAATCCAGTTCCATTGTGCGTTAGGTGTTACTACCACTACTTCGTGATCATCTCCAAGCCATTTTTTTGCAAATGTTGCGGTAGTGTGTCCTGAGACTCCACCACCCATTACTATTAATCGTGCCATAGCTTTCCTTCTTTTTTAAATTTGATTCTATCTATTTTAGGGTAACAATATTTAAATATAAGTTAATTTTTATAATTTAATCCATTTAATTATAAATACTTATTTAATAAGTTATTTTAAAGTATGATTTATACTTTATATGAAACTTTATTTATAAAAAAATAAATATAATTGATGAAAATAAGAGTTGAATTGTATGAATTAACTAAAGTATAATAGTATTTTAGCTCTGATATAATTAGCGTAAAAAGTTCATGATAAGGTAGATACACTATATGCAGATAGGTATGCTCAAGATATATATATTAATGATGATATGTATATCTCTTCATGCCGATGTTTGGAACAATCCACACAGTAAAGAACAGAGTGCATCCAATACACTTTTTACCTCTTTCTCTCTTCCTCCTAAAAGACTGGACCCTGTTATCTCATATAATGTAAATGAGTGGGCGTTTATCTCTCAAATTTATGAACCGCCTTTACAATACAACTACATACAAAGACCCTATAGACTAGAGCCATTGACACTCACACATATGCCAACCATACGTTACTTGAATAAAGCACATCAAGAGGTAGAGGAAAATGATGAAGAAGTGGCATTTAGTGAATATCGTTTGACTCTTAGAGATGATGTGATGTATCAAGATCATCCGGCATTTGTAAAAGATGTCAAGGGTGACTTATTGTACGGTGCATTGAGTGAAGAGGCTTTGGGAAAAATTGACACACTGAATGACTTTGAGAAGCAGGGGACACGTCACTTAAAAGCAGAAGATTATGCGTATGCCATAAAACGCATGGGTGTAAGAGCAAACCATTCACCGATTTTGGACAGTATGCAAACATATATTGTAGGGTTGAAAGCCTATACGGATAGATTGAATACAATTGCAAAAGAGAAAAAGAAAAAAGGGGAGAGGCTTGACCTTCGTAATTACGATATTGAAGGTGTAAAGGTTATAGATGAGAAGACTTTACTTATAGAGATAAAAGGTAAATATCCACAGTTTCTTTACTGGCTGTCTATGAACTTTTTTGCGCCTATACCTTGGGAAGCAGATCTTTTTTATCAACAAAAAGGTTTGGTGACTAAAAACCTGACACTTAATTGGTTTCCTGTAGGCACAGGGGCATACTACTTGGCGGAAAATAATCCAAACAAACAGATGCGTCTGTTAAAAAATCCACATTTTCATGAGGAACGTTATCCTGCTTCAGATTCTGAAGATGCTGGGAAGAAACTGCCATTTATCGATGAAGTTATTTATTCATTAGAAAAAGAGAGCATCCCTTTGTGGAATAAGTTTTTGCAAGGTTATTATGATGCCTCAGGTATTAGCTCGGAGGCCTTTGATCAAGCGGTGCAGATATCATCTTCTGGTTCTATGGGTTTAAGTAAAGAGATGCAGCAAAAAGATATTTCACTGATGGGGTCTGTGCAACCTTCCATTTTTTACTTGGCATTTAATATGGTAGATCCTATCGTAGGTGGCTACTCAGATGAGGCTAAAAAATTAAGACAGGCTATAAGTATTGCTATCAACGAGGAGGAGTACATTTCTATCTTTATGAACGAAAGGGGTATCGCTGCACAAGATGTGATTCCTCCAGGTATTTTTGGACATGAGGAAGGAGAAGAAGGTACCAACAAAGTAGTTTACGATTGGATAGATGGCAAGCGTGTGCGTAAATCATTGGCTGTGGCTAAAAAGCTTTTGGCTGAAGCGGGGTATCCAAACGGTATTTCTAAAAAGACAGGCAAGCCACTCAAACTCTATTATGATACGACAGCAACAGGTCCTGATGACAGGGCATTGATGGATTGGTATCGTAAACAGTTTGATGCCTTGGGGATACAGCTTGTGATACGTGCAACTGACTATAACCGTTTTCAGGACAAAGTACGTAAAGGAAAGGCACAACTCTTTTCATGGGGTTGGAATGCAGATTATCCTGATCCTGAGAATTTTCTTTTTTTACTCTATGGTGCCAATGCCTCTGTTGATACCAACGGTGCAGGGATTAATTCATCAAACTATAAAAATCCACTATTTGATACATTGTTTGAAAAAATGAAAACGATGAAAAATAGTCCTGAACGTATGGAGATTATACGTCAAATGATACAAATATCTAGAGAAGATGCCCCTTGGGTATGGGGTGTACATCCAAAATCTTTGGCTCTGTCGCATGCATGGTATCGCAATGTTGTTCCCAATGCTATGGCAAACAATACCTTGAAATATAAACGTATTGATGCTCCACTTAGAGTAAAAAAGCAGCAGGAGTGGAATCAGCCTGTCATTAAACCTTTGTATTTCATTGGACTCTTTATTCTTTTGTTGATATTTGCATTGAGATATATTTATAGAAACAGGCAAAATAGAGTTATTTTACAAGAGGAGCGTGAATGTTAGCCTATATTATAAAACGTATTTTGTACGCTATACCTATACTTATAGGGGTGAACCTCATTACGTTTATGCTCTTTTTTATGGTAAATAGTCCCGATGATATGGCGAGGGCACAGCTGGGAGCAAAACAGGTAACCCCAGAACTCATACAGTCATGGAAAGAGGAGAGAGGGTATGACAAGCCTCTGTTTATCAATAGTAAAGAGGAGGGTTTGTCTAAAGTGACCCATACACTTTTTGTGCAGGAGTCACTAAAACTTTTTTCTTTTGATTTTGGTTTTTCAGACAGTAACCGTGACATAGGTGCTGATATCAAAGTACGTATGATACCCAGCCTTTCTATTGCTTTGCCTACATTTATTATTGCGCTGATTACCAATATTAGTCTGGCACTGCTTTTGGTGCTTTTTAGAGGCTCTTTGCTAGATACGAGTATGATGGTTGTTGCTGTGATGATTATGTCAATTTCCGGACTTTTTTATATCATCGCAGGGCAGGTCTTATTTTCTAAAATCTGGCACTGGGTGCCGATATCGGGATATGAAAGCGGATGGGATGGCGTGAAGTTTATCCTCTTACCTATTTTTATAGGTGTATTTGCGGGCATAGGCTCGGGGGTACGTTGGTATAGAAGTATCTTTTTAGAGCAGATAAACCAAGACTATGTACGCACAGCACGTGCCAAAGGGCTTTCTGAAATTAAAGTGCTGTTTGGACATGTATTGCGTAATGGGATGCTACCCATTTTGACAGGTGTGGTAGTTATTATCCCCTCACTCTTTATGGGGAGTCTTATTATGGAGTCCTTTTTTGGTATCCCTGGACTTGGCTCTTACACGATTGATGCAATCAATTCACAAGATTTTGCCATTGTAAAAGCGATGGTCTTTTTAGGGTCTGTACTCTACATTGTGGGGTTAATCTTAACAGATATCTCCTATACACTTTTTGATCCAAGGGTGAAGCTATGAAACTGGTGTTACTGTGGACAGATGCTTTAGTGTGGTCATTGGTTGTAGTACTTTTAATATGGGCATGGGTGATTTTACGTTCCCCTCAAATCAAAAAAACCTGGCATACCATCTTCAAATCAAGTATAGCGATGGCATCTTCAGTGGTACTTCTGTTTTATCTATTTTTTACACTCTTGGATTCTATACATCTACGTTTGGCACTGCCTGATGAAGCACAAAAGAGTCAAACAGTAACGTATGAAGCCCAGATGGTCTCTTTGCTTGACCTGATGTTCGCACATAACATTCAACATACAGAACGTACCTATTCAGCACCATTTGCCACAGTGGAGTATACAAGTTCTATCGTGGTCAATAAAGAGGGGCAAACAAAACAGGTCTATCTTCCTTTAAAGTATGTTGCTTCTGATAATGGTTTTTGGGGTAAATCATTGAAAGCCTTAGCGGTAGGTGTGTGTGTCAGTCTGTTGCTTGTACTGTTTCATATATGGTGGCGAGAGAAAAGAAGATTTGTGGAGGCATGTAAAGAGATAGTTCAAGGTAAAAGTGCCTTGCCATGGCGTACAGCCTATGTGACGTTTATGCTTTTAGTTATCACTTTTATATGGCTCTATATGTTGAGTTACTCCTATCATGTTTTGGGTACTGACAAGGTGGGTGGTGATGTACTTTACCAAAGTTTCAAAAGCATACGAACAGGTGTGCTTATAGGTATCCTTACGACATTGATTATGTTACCTGTTGCAGTGATTTTGGGTGTGAGTGCCGGGCTGTTTGGCGGTTGGGTAGATGATGTCATTCAATACCTCTACACTACGTTGTCGTCTATCCCTGGGGTACTCCTCATTGCTGCAGGAGTACTTTCCATGCAGGTGATGATGGACAACCATCCTACATGGTTTGAAACCACACTGGAGCGTTCAGATTTACGCTTGTTGTTTCTTATCATCATTCTAGGTATTACCTCATGGACAAGTTTATGTAGACTACTTAGGGCTGAGACACTGAAGATTTCGCAAATGGAGTTTGTTACGGCTGCCAAAGCTTTTGGTGTGGGTAAATTTACCATTATCCGTCGTCACATTGTGCCAAATCTTATGCATATCATTCTCATTTCTGTGGTGTTGGATTTTTCAGGATTGGTTTTGGCTGAGGCGGTACTCTCTTATGTAGGTGTAGGGGTCGATCCTACAATGCACTCTTGGGGAAATATGATCAATCAGGCACGACTGGAGATGGCACGAGAACCGATGGTTTGGTGGTCACTCTTTTCTGCATTTGTGTTTATGTTTATTTTGGTTTTGGCAGCGAACCTTTTTTCCGACCGTATTCAAAAGGTACTTGACCCAAGGAATAATACATGAGTAATATTTTAACAGTAAAGAACCTCTCATTGAGCGTAGGAAACGAGATACTCTTGGATGGTGTCAGTTTTGAGATAAAGCATGGCGAAATCTTTGCATTGGTAGGAGAGTCTGGGTCTGGTAAGTCACTTACCTCTTTAGCCATCATGCAGTTGTTGCCTGAAGCCATTGCTGTCACCTCAGGAAATATTTGTCTTAAAAAACAATCTCTATTTGCACTGTCAGAATCGAAGATGCAAAAAGTGCGTGGTAAATCAATAGCGATGATTTTCCAAGAGCCTATGTCTGCACTTAATCCTGTCATGACAGTAGGTGCACAGGTTGCTGAAGTGTTGCAGGTACATTTAGGGCTTAAAAAAGAGGAGATGAAAGAGAGAGTCCTCTCTTTGTTTAAAGAAGTAGCGTTAAAAGACCCTGAAACACGTTACCATTGGTATCCGCATCAACTCTCAGGTGGACAGAAGCAAAGAGTAATGATAGCCATCGCACTGGCTTGTGAACCAGGTTTGCTCATAGCTGATGAACCTACGACTGCTTTAGATGTTACGATACAGGCACAGGTACTTCAGTTACTTAAAACCATATGTAAGCAAAGAGAGCTTTCTATTTTGTTCATTACGCATGATATGGCTGTTGTGTCTGAGATGGCAGACAGGGTTGCAGTCATGAAAGAGGGGAAGATAGTAGAGCAGGCAGTATGTAAAGATTTTTTTACACATCCGAAGCATCCTTATACGCAACGTCTATTGGCAGATATCAAAGTAAAAAAAGTATTTCACTCAGAAAAGAAGGAACATGAGCCTTTGCTTGAAGTGAAAAACTTGAAAGTGTATTTTCCTATTAAAAAAGGTCTGTTTCAAAGAACCGTAGGTATTGTAAAAGCAGTGGATGATGTCTCTTTTTCTATAGGAAAAGGAAAAACACTGGCACTTGTGGGTGAGTCTGGAAGTGGGAAAAGTACCATAGGCAAGGCGATACTTTCGCTTTTAGAGGAAACAGAAGGGATGGTACGTTTTGAAGATCAAAATCTTGGCACTTTAAACAAAAAGGATTTAATGCCTTACAGACGTAAAATACAAGTGGTTTTTCAAGACCCTTTTTCTGCATTGAACCCTCGTATGACTATCGCTAATATCATTAGAGAAGGGATGCTAAGTCTTGGGGTCGGTCCTAAAGGAAAGGTTGCGCAAGATAAGTACATTGCATCATTGCTTTTAAAAGTGGATCTAGAAGCAAGTCATATGCACAGATATCCGCATGAATTTTCAGGAGGACAGCGTCAGCGTATAGGGATAGCTAGAGCATTGGCCGTTGAGCCGGAGCTTATTATTTGTGATGAGCCTACGTCTGCACTGGATGTCTCGGTACGTACACAAGTGTTGGCACTGCTTGAAAAACTGCAGGTTGAGTCAGGTGTCTCGTACCTGTTTATTACGCATGACCTATCTATCGTCCCTATGATAGCAGATGAGGTCGCAGTGATGAAAGAGGGAAAGATTGTAGAACAGGGTCTGGTAGAAGATGTGATGCAAGACCCAAAACATCCTTATACACAAAGATTGCTTGCATCTGCACCAAAATTAATGAAAGAGATACCATGATAATACTATTTGATTTAGACGGCACACTGATTGATTCTACAGAAGCCATTTTAGAGAGCTTTGCTGTAGCTTTTAAACACTTTAATGATGAAGTCCCAAATGATGAAGCGATTAAAGCAGAGATTGGACACCCTTTAGATGCAATGTTTAGAACATTGGGGGTAGATGAAACCAAAGTATGGGAATATGTGGATGCTTATAAAATGCATTATCGTCAGATATCTTGTGCAAAGACAGTATTCTTAGATGATGCAAAAAAAGCGGTAGAATTAGCCCATAAATACGCTACTTTAGGCGTTGTCACCACAAAAACGGCAAAATATTCAGTAGAACTACTTGAACATATGGGATTAATGGACTATTTTAGTGTACTTATAGGAAGAGAAGATGTCCAAAATCCTAAACCAGACCCTGAACCCATACAAAAAGCACTCGCAAAGTTACCAAGTGATACAAATAACATTTGGATGATAGGTGATACCTGTATGGATATGTTAGCAGCGAAGTCTGCAGAGGTAGGTTCTGTAGGGGTTACATGTGGTTATGGCACTATTGAAAATTTGGCAAAATGTACTGATAATATCTATCAAAATGCTTACGAAGCGGTGCAATTCATAGCAAACAAATAGCATAGCGTTAAAAATATGATAATTTCAACACCTTTTAAGAGTGTGGGCATTACAATAGGAAAATTTATTACTATACTGAATAGGAGAAAATATGACAGAGATTAGATGGCACAGCCGCGCTGGTCAAGGTGCCGTATCTGGTGCTAAGGGACTAGGAGATGTTGTAGCAACAACAGGGAAAGAAGTACAGGCATTTGCACTATATGGTTCTGCCAAAAGAGGGGCTGCACTTAGAGCATATAATAGAATCTCTGATGAACAGATTTTTGATCATGCCAAATTCATGAGACCTGATTATGTGCTTGTTATCGACCCAGCATTGGCAATGACTGATGATATTACGATGAATGATAAAGAGACAACAAAATATATTATCACTTCACACCTTTCTAAAGATGAAGTGATTGAATCAATCCCTGCATTACAAGATAAAAAAGAGAGAGTTTATGTAGTAGATTGTGTACAGATTTCATTAGATACGATTAAACGTTCCATGCCAAATTCACCAATGCTTGGTGCATTTTGTAAAATCTCTGGTATGTTTGAATTGGATTATTTTTTGGAAAATATGAAAAGAGTGCTTGCAAAATTCCCTCAAAAAATTATTGATGCGAATATGGAAGCAATTACCAGAGCATACAATGAAGTTAAGTAAAGAGGGATAATATGCAAGATTTAAAACTAAAAGCAGCAGAAAAACGTGGCGTACATCAACTTGGTGGAGATAACTTGGTTGGTTGGGATGAAGTAACACAGGGTATTGTATTAACTTCTTTTGAGGGAGATGCAACAGATGTTGCACATAAAAAAGCAGAAGAGAGAAGTTATTCTGACTTTAACTCATATACTGCAACTGTTGCCTCTTGGAGAGTTATGAAGCCCGTCTTTAACATAGATGTGTGTATTGACTGTCAAAACTGTTGGGTATGGTGTCCAGATTCATCTATCTTGTCAAGAGATAAGCAGATGCTAGGAATTGACTATGATCACTGTAAAGGGTGTGAGGTTTGTGTGGAAGTATGTCCTACAAACCCTAAATCACTTCTTATGTTTAGTGAATACGAAGATCTTGGGGATGCACTAGCGTCATGGCCTGAGAAAAAGAAAAAAGAAAAGAAGTAAGGGGTCAAAATGGCAGTAGAATTTGAAGTAAATGAAAGAGAAGTTTGGGATGGTAACTACGCTGCGTCTCAAGCGATGAGACAAGCAGATGTTGATGTAATGGCAGCATATCCTATTACACCATCAACACCGATTGTTGAAAACTATGGTGCTTATGTAGCAAATGGCTATGTCGATGGTGAATTTGTAATGGTTGAGTCTGAGCATGCGGCGATGTCTGCGTGTATTGGTGCATCCGCTGCAGGTGGACGTGTGGCAACAGCTACATCTTCACAAGGTTTTGCTTTAATGGTTGAAACACTTTATCAGGCATCTGGTATGAGACTTCCTATCGTACTTAACGTGGTGAACCGTGCATTAGCATCTCCACTGAATGTACGTGGGGATCATGCAGATATGTACCTTGGACGTGATTCTGGTTGGATTCAATTTGGTGCTTTCAATGCGCAAGAAGCGTATGACTTGGCACTTTGTGCATTTAAAGTAGCAGAAAATCATGCAGTAAGACTCCCCGTAATGATACATCAAGATGGGTTTATTACTTCACATACAGCACAAAATGTCTATCCTCTTAGTAATGAAGATGCGATAAAATTTGTAGGTGAAATAGTACCTGTAGATGATATGCTAGACTTCTCTCGCCCCGTAACCTATGGTGCACAAACAGAAGAAGATTGGCACTTTGAACATAAGGCAAAACAACACAAAGCGTTGATGGATTCTATGTCAATCATTGATGATGTCTTTGCAGAGTTTAAAAAAGTATCTGGTAGAGAATATAAAAGAGTTGAAAGCTACGATATGGAAGATGCTGAAGTGTGTGTGATTGGACTTGGTACCACTGTAGAATCTGCAAGGGTTGCAGCTAAAGAGATGAGAAAAGAGGGTGTGAAAGCAGGTGTTGTGGCGATACGTTGTTTTAGACCTTTTCCTTATGAAGAAGTCAGAGAAGCACTTAGAAATTGTAAATCTATTGCAGTCACAGACCGTTCATCTCCAGGTGGTGCAATGGGTGCGTTCTATAACGAAGTTGCAGCGGCAATGATGACTTCACAATCAAGACCATTGGTAACTAATTACATTTATGGTTTGGGTGGTAGAGATATTTCTATTGAAAATCTTAAAACGATATTTAGAGAGCAGAAAGCCAATGCTGATGCAGGATATATTACAACAGATATCCAACAATTTACAAATCTTAGAGGACCAAAACTTGGTTTCTGTAAGACCGAAAGGAACTAAAGATGGCTATTACATCGATAAAGAACTTAAAAGAATTTTCAACAAATAACGATAGATTTGAGGGTGCACACACTCTCTGTCCTGGTTGTGCACACTCTATGATTGTAAGGGAACTTATGAACTGTACAGATGACAACCTTGTAATTGCTTCAAATACAGGGTGTCTTGAAGTATCAACAGCGGTGTATCCATTTACTTCATGGGATACATCATGGATTCACATCGGATTTGAAAATGCACCATCAGCAATCTCCGGCGCAGAAGCAATGCATAAAGCACGTAAGAAAAAAGGGACACTTAAAGATGGTGAAGCTCCTGTTAAATTTGTAGCATTTGGTGGAGATGGTTCCACCTATGATATCGGTTTTCAATGGCTCTCTGGAGCAATGGAAAGAGGTCATGACTTTACTTATATCTGTTTAGATAATGAAAATTATGCAAATACCGGTGGACAAAGATCATCTGCTACACCTATTGGGGCACATACATCTACAGCTCAAGCTGGAACGCATTCATATGGTAAAAAACAGAAGAAAAAAGACATTGTTTCTATTATGGCAGCACATGGTGCTCCTTATGTAGCACAGCTTGCACCAAACAAATGGAAAGCTATGGCAAAAGGTTTCCAAAAAGCACTTGAGACTGAAGGACCTTGTTTCATTAACACTGTTTCTCCATGTTGTACAGAGTGGAAATTTGAACCGAAAGATACCATTGGTATTACTGATTTGGCTACGGATACTTTGATGTTCCCGATGTATGAAATCATTGATGGACATGAGCTTAACATTCTTTACAGACCAAAAAACATCTTAAAAGTAGAAGATTACCTTGGTGCACAAGGGCGTTACAAGCACTTATTTAAACCAGAAAATAAACATGTGATTGAACTTATCCAGAAAAATATTGATGATGATTGGGCGATGCTACAAAGAAGAGAAGAAGCAAGAGTATAATCTTTCTTCTGACTTCATAGCATATTCGACTGAATGGAAGTTGTTCCGTTCAGTCACTTACAGCCAGTAAGCTCTTTCTCTACACTACTCCCATTCAGCCAAATCTACTATAAATTCAAAAGAAATCTTTATACTCTTAGCAGATACACTAAATCTGAACTTTTCTAACACTTACAACTTGTTTTTTCAATATTATTCACTATTCACTATTTACTATTCACTTATTTCGTTATAATTTGAAAAATTAAAAGGAAATACCTATGCCAGTATTAGACAGTTTTACAGTAGACCATACAAAGATGATAGCTCCAGCAGTGCGTGTGGCAAAAAAGATGAGTACACCAAGCGGAGATGACATTACTGTGTTTGATTTACGTTTTTGTGTGCCAAATGAAGAAATACTTCCTGAACGAGGTATCCATACGTTAGAGCATCTTTTTGCAGGATTTATGCGAGATCATTTAAATTCTAAAGATGTAGAAATCATTGACCTTTCTCCTATGGGATGTCGTACAGGATTCTATATGTCACTTTTGGGAACGCCAAAAGCAAAAAAAGTTGCTAAAGCATGGAAAAAATCTATGGAAGATGTACTCAAGGTGAAGAGTGAAAAAGATATCCCTGAGTTGAATCTCTATCAGTGTGGTACATATAAAATGCATTCATTAGGCGAAGCACAACTTATTGCTGATAAAGTTATTCAAAAAGGGATTGGAAAAATGAGTAATAAGAAGTTAAAAATGTCTAAAAAACAACTCAAAAAAGCAAATAAGTAATGTATATTTGGATTCCTGTAGAGGGAAATGATGAGAAACATGCTAAAGTCATGCCTCATCTTGAAGCATCTCAATGGGCATTAGTAGATTTTGATGCTGGTGAAGTAAAGTCTGTGAAATTTTATAAAAATCGTGATGAACTTGGTGGGGAATGGGTAGATTTTGTTATTTTGAAAAATAAATTTGAAAACTATATAGATTTTATGAATGAAGGTATGATGTGTCTTTCTGTACGTGAAGAAGAGACAATAGAAGATATTATGACCGCTTTTAAATTTAAAGAGTTAGATGAGATGGGTTTATAAAATTAAAAATTGGATAGTGTATTGTATGATGAAAAACTGCGTTCTAAAAAAGAGATAATCCTTTGCGAAGACGGCACAAACACCCTCTACTCAAAAGAGTTTGATGAACCTTACCACTCTACTAAAGATGGTGCCTTGCATGAGAGTTTAGAAAAACATGTAAAGCCTTCTTTCTCTCTCAAGTCTCATAAAGAAAAACTTACTATTTTAGATATCTGTTTTGGGTTAGGGTACAACACTTTTGCTACGCTCTATTATATTAAAAAAAACAACCTAAAAACAAAAGTACATATACTCTCTCCAGAGTTTGATGAAGGACTTGTTCGTTCTTTAGATACCTTCGATTTCCCCCCTGAGTTTGATCTCTTAAAAGATATTATCAACGCTGTGGTTACTGATTTGTATTATGAAGACGAACAGTTTAAAATAGAGATTCTCATTGGAGATGCAAGACAAAGTATTCCTCAGATTAAAGAAAAAATAGATATCATCTACCAAGATGCCTTCAGCCCAGCAAATAACCCTCTACTGTGGACAAAAGAGTGGTTTGCTGATGTGCGAGCCATCTGTAAAGATGATGCTGTACTCACCACCTATTCAACAGCTGCGGCCATCCGATTAGGATTGTATGAAAATGGATTTTACATTTTCGTTCATCGTGCCGAGATGATGCGCTATTCTACAGTAGCATCTTTACAAATGTTAGAAGATTTAGAGTATATAGATATGGAATTGAAAAAAATACGTAATACAGAGGCTAGAAGTATGCGTGATAGCAACTACCTAGGGGGCTAAAAGATATGCACAGTTAACCACACTGTACCTTCTTCGGTTTCCAATACGGTATGATGTGTCTTGGCAGGGATAAAAAGTGTATCCCCTTCTTGAAGTATCTTCTCTTCTTTATTTACGAGTAATGTAGCTTTCCCCTCTATCAATACAAGCCACTCATCTTCTTCTTGGATGTACTCTATAGATTCAAGGCTAGAAGAACTGACAATACGATTGATTTTAATATTTTTATGTTCGAGTAGTGTGGTGAAGTTTTCTTCACTTTCAGGTGTAAGATACTCGTAAAGATTCATCAGTAACTCATCTGTATCTTATCGACATCATCCCATGACAAGCTTTTTTTACTGCTTCTATGTGCAAGTATGTGGTCTATGTAGCGTGCAAAAACATCGGTTTCTATGTTAAGCTTGGTTCCCACTTTATAATTTTTCATTAGTGTCTCTTTAAGGGTGTGAGGGATGATAGTAAGGCGGAAGTTATTATCACCTACATCATTCACGGTAAGTGAAATGCCATCTATCGTAATAGAACCCTTTGGGATGATATGTGCAATATACTTTTTATCAACAGTAATAATAAAATCAGTGGCATTTTCTCTTGGTCTGATTTGACTGATGGTACCTACACAGTCTACATGACCTTGAACGATGTGCCCCTCAAACCGGTCATTCATCTGCATGGCAGGTTCTAAGTGCACTTGTCCTGTGATTTTACTTTCATCGATGATACTGCGTGTTTCATCTGCGAGTTCTAAATCAAAGCCATCTGAATGTACTTTAATGACAGTAAGACATATCCCATTGATGGCAATAGAATCACCTAGTTTTGCTTTGTGTTTTGAAGCGATAGTAAGGATGTTGTTTTTGTAGCTTTTGACAGTGGCAATTTCACGAATAAGACCTGTAAACATTACAATCCTTTGGATTGACTGAATAGTGAATAGTGAATAGTGAATAGTGTAATGTTCATGAAATAATACTACCTTATGTAATTTGGATATAATTCGATTAATTATAGCAAATAAAGTCGTGAATTGGTATTAGATGAAGAGTAAGAATAAAAATAGACCATTGTTATTCACTATTCACTATTCACTATTCACTTCAAAACGGAGTTTTGAAAATGAATTATGATGTAATCGTTATTGGTGGTGGTCATGCAGGTATAGAAGCGTCTTTAGCTTCGGCACGTATGGGTGTAAAGACACTGCTTATCACCATTTTAGCAGAACAGATAGGAGCAAGTTCCTGTAATCCTGCCATTGGTGGGCTTGCAAAAGGGCACTTGGTACGTGAAGTAGATGCACTTGGTGGAGAGATGGGGCTTTGTACCGATAAAACTGGCATACAGTTTAGAACCCTTAATGCCTCCAAAGGACCAGCAGTTAGAGGGA
>JALXBG010000103.1 GCA_026991605.1 Sulfurovum sp. | reverse complement strand
GCCGCTGCAAGGAGTGCTGCTGACATCGCATAGACAAAGAGCATCGGGTCTCCACCAAATGCCGCAGGGTCAATGATACCTTTTTTAATCGTTCCAACAACGTCTCCTCCAGCAACCAAAGCACCCATAGCTTCAAAAATAGCTGCGATAATGATAACTCCACCCATTGTAATGGCTCCAGAACCGAATGCAGGTCCTACGTTGTTTGCGACGTCATTTGCTCCAATGTTCATCGCCATGTAGGCACCAAATACTGCTGCAAGTACTAAAAACCCGCCGTGTGTTGCTTGTCCGATGATACTGTTTGCATAAAAAGCAACTGCTACTGCAAACCCTGCACCTATCAACATTTTAAAAGTGTTATTCATTGATCTTCCTTTTATTGAACCCTCTGAAGAACCTAGATGTTCAATGTGTATAATTTGATGGAAGTATAGAGAAAAAGTATTACAATTTTGTTACTAAATTGTAATACTTAGGAAGTAAGTTAAAAGAGGAGAAAAATATCAAGTCTTTATGTAAGGCTTGATACTGAGTAGTATATATCTTAGAATTTCACAATACAGTCTAATTGAACACGTTTATAGTCTGCTTCTACACCTGTTTTACTTTTGCTAGCGTAGAGTGTATTGAAGAAAAAACTACCAGCAAGATATAGGTTTTTACCCATTTTGTACTTTGCTCTAATCGCATGACCTTTTGCTCCAGTACCCCCACCAAAGTTATCTGAGTCAGAGTAGGCACCAAGTGTTGCATCTTCTTCAATATCCGTATAGGAGTATTTCACTTGCCAGTCACCAACATGTTTCGCTTTACCTAACTGCAGTGCCACGTCATATCCAAAGTTATTGTTATCTGCAGCAAAGTTATAGACAACACCTGCCGCAACTTTTAATGGCATACCAAAGACATCTTTAAGCTGTAACTCACCAAACCCTTCTACAAGATGATAATCATTTGTATATATCCCGTTTACTACGGTATTTCCTTTTCTTTTACCAAACATTTCACTGTTTCCCTTTAATCCATCATAATAATAGATACCGGCACCTAAATTCAATTTCGCATTCTCTAGTTTTGTTTTTTGTACATATTGTGCAACAAAGAGGTTCACAGTATCTCTAGCCTGAGATTTTTCTTCTAATGTTGGTTGATTTGCACCTAATGTAATGATTTTTGTATCATCTTTGTACTGGTAGTTTACCCCGTTCATTGACACATCATTATCCCAAATAAGTTGTGATTTAATAGGTCTATACATCACATATGGTTGTCTACCTACCTTTACAGTAGAATTACCAGACTTATATACAAAGCCCAAGACATTAAATCTAAGTGATTGTAAAAAATAATCTTTTAAAGGCTGATCATCAAGAAATGTTTGGTTTCCTGAAGTAGGATTTGCAAAACCACTTCGCATACCCACTTCAAAATGAAGATTATCTGTCATATCAATCATTGAGCCAAGTCTTAAACGATATCTGTTTCTATACTTATTAGTAGCATCATCTCTTTCTATGCTTTCATATCTTAGTCTTAAGTCACCTTTGAAATGAATTCTATCAGAGATACTTTTTTCAGCCACTGGGATTTCAGTTTTGAGAGTTGTCTGTTTTGATTCTTCTATTCGTTCATGTGGATGTTTAACATATGAGTCACCCATGGATACTGTTGCTACTGCTGCCATTGATAATATGATTTTTTGCATCTTTATTTACCTTGTTTTGTTTTGATAACGAGAGTATAGAAAAAAAGAATTACAGAGTGGTTACACATAATTGGATAGAATCATTAGTGAAATTGATGAATAAACGATATGCAGGATTTATCAGAATAACGCCCAAAGGCGTTACAGGAAGGATAGTTAAGATTTAATGATTACCAGTTTACCTCAGCAGTAAACATCATTTTGTCACTCTCAGTGTTATTTCTTGGGTCTTTTTCCCCAAGATAGTTGGCGATAAACTCAACATTTTTATTCCATTTATACGCTAAACCTGCAATCGTATTTTCTCTTGGTTTTGTAAATGCATCTAAATCCCATCTGTCATATCTAGCGATGATATTCCAATCTTTTAGTGATTCACTAAACGTAAGTAGTCTTAATTCACCATTCACTGAATAACCATTACCTTTAAATTTAGCGCCAGCTTCTGTTGATTCTAAGTAGTTTGCCGCTATTAAGAATTCTGGTTGGTTATACACAGCATTCAGTCCGTACCAGATGAAATCACCCGTATCAGCATCACCTTTTTTATCATAGTTTGTATTGTATTGACCATAGAATGAAACATCTGCATAAGTATCATGTTTATGTACATGCTTTTTACCCGTTCCAAGAAGGTTTGCGGTAAGTCTCCACTCAAAACTCAAGCCATTCTTGGAATCTTTATCAAGTGAACCATGGTACCCCTCACCATTAAAGAGTCCAAGTTCAGAAGAGAAGTAATCCATTTTCGTCTTAAAGTTAAATCCAAGGTCAGCAGAGTTTGTAAAGTCTGCATCTTGTTTTTTCTCAACAAATGTTTTTGCGATAGATCTGTAAAGCCAACCGTGGTGCTCTTCATAATCAATCCAAGGTCTGTGTGCCTGACCAAATTCAACACCTGTAAATGGAAGTACATCGTTGATGTAAAGGTATGCATACTTAAGTCTTACTTCCCAGTCACCTGTGTTTGCATCGTTGATAGGGTCACCATTCACATCTTTACCTCTACCTACCTGGTGTGTATCAAGTGTAACTCTCATGTAACTTTTTGGATCTTCAAAGAAGTATCCTTTCACTTGAATATAGTTTCTTCTTGTTTCGAAATAGTTGTCAGTGAAACTGTTATCTGTTGTTGTATCTTTTACCTTGTTAGATACAAAACCAATGTAGTGTTTACCAGATATTTTGAGTTTAGATGCTTTGGCAAAAACAGGTGTGTCTTTTTTCTCAATAGAAGCAACAGGAATAACATTCTTACTAGAAGCTTGTTTAGCCTGTACTTTTTTTACTACTTTAGCTTGTTTTTTCTGATTTGCTTTAAGTGTTGTATTTTCAGCTTCAAGCTTAGCAAGACGTTGTGTCATCTGCTTCATCATTGCCTTCATGTCAGCAATATCTGAACTAGTATCAGCGTGGGCACAAGTAAGTGCAAGTGTTGTAACGGCGACTGTTGAGAGAATGATTTTTTTCATTTTCTATCTTCCTTGTTTTGTTTTGATGAGGGAAGTATAGAAAAAATTGGTTACAGATTGATTACAGACAATTTTAGACGTTAGAGAAGAAGGAATGAGGGATTTTAACCCTCTTCTGGATATAAGTTGTGCTTGGCACCTTTTTCATTTAAAAATTTTACCATCTTTTTTTGTCCAAGTTTTTTAGCATAGTCTTTAGGGGACATTCCTACCTTATCTACAGCATTAATCTCTCCACCTGCAGAAAGAAGTATCTCCATCATCTCCATATCTGAAAAACATGCAGCAAGCATCACAGGCATAATGCCTGATTTACGTTTGGTACTATTAAGGTCAAACCCTTTATCGATACAAAACTGTATGACATCTTTACGTCTAAACTTAATCGCCATATCTAAAGCAGAGACACCATCAGAATCAGTCTCCATAAGTTCCACACCATTTTCTAGTAAAAGTTCTATCATCTCTAAAGAAGCATGTTTACGAATGGCATAAAAGAAAGGAGAAATCTCATCATAATCTTCCAACTCATACTCTTCACCTATAAGGATAGGCTTATTGACATCTATACCTTCTTTAAGAAGTGATTTTATTTTTGCAACAGAGTCATTCTCTATTGCTTCAGTTACTGGATTCATCTATTGTCCTTTTTGCTTACATTTATAATGACACGAATGCATTGAGGAACTCTTTAAATAGGATAAGATTACTCTTATTTATTAGCAAATGGGTTCATGCCACCCATCATTCCCATTGCCTGAGACTTTTTATTCTCTTCTGCCATTTTATTGGCATCATTCATTGCTGAAATAAGCAGTATTTGTAAATACTCTTTATCATCCATCAACGTATCATCTATGTTAAGGTCAATCACTTCACCTGCACCATTCATCGTCAGCTCTACCAGCCCACCACCTGCTTTGGCAGTAAACTGCACATTTTTAGCCTGTTCTTGTATCTCTTTGGCTTTGTCTTGCATCTGAGACATCATCTCAGACATCTTCCCCATATCAAAACCTTCAAACATGGTTACTCTAACCCCTCGAACGCTTGTTCTATGCCATTGTCATCATCAAGTATCACAATTTTAGGCTTATATACATCTGCTTCTTTCACATCCATACTTGCATAGGCAATGATAATAATCTTATCACCTTTATGTACTTTACGTGCGGCTGCACCATTAAGACAGATATCACGTTTACCACGCTCACCAGAGATGATATATGTAGAAAAACGCTCACCATTATTGATATTTACGATATCAATCTTCTGTCCTACACGCATATCTGCCGCATCCAAAAGTTCTTGATCGATAGTAATAGAACCTACATAATTGAGGTTAGCATCGGTGACAGTAGCCCTATGTAATTTAGAATAAAGCATGGTGATATTCATAGTCATTCCTGTATATTAAGTTTCTTCTTAAAATTATTCGGGATTATAGCAAAATCCCACCTATATTCATATTATACTGAAATTGTGGAGGGATTGGGGAAATATGGTGGTGTGCCATCTGCACACCAAAAATTGTCTATCGTGCTACAGAAGCAGGAGAGATAGGCTCACCCCACACTTCATCGGGGATGACAAATTCAGAAACAACATTTCCACCAATGATATGCTCATCAATAATTCTGTCAATCTTCTCTTTTGTCAAACCAACATACATAGTATGCCCTGGCTCTACAAGCATTACTGGACCTTGTTGACAACGGTTAAGACAACCTGTCTGTATAGGCGTCACAGTCCCGATAATACCTTTTTGCATCAATGACTGTGCAAGATGTTGAAAAAGTTGTTGTGACTCTGGATCATCTGCCTTTACACATGATGGTTTTGGCATTCCTGGAGGTGCTGATTGTTGACATTTGAAAATGTAAAATGCCGGTTGTGGTATAGTTGGTGTCATACGAATTCCTTAATAGTTATAATTAAGAGTATTTTACTCCGGTTTACTTAATTTGAGTTTAGCCCAAATATCGAAGTAGAAAATTTCTGGTAATTACAATACTCTTTTTATCAATAAATTTGAGTTGCACCACAACTTGACACATATCAATCCTTTATTTACACGCTTTGAATATAATGCAAAATTATAAGAGAACTTCTATAAAAGTACTCAATTTAAAGGAGTCCTATGACATACCCAGATTTTTTTACACAAGTACCAAACATTAAACTCTATGACCCACTTTCTGACTTCTTAGGTGCCTTTGAAGATGGAGAACTTGAGATTTCTTATCTTGAATGCGTGAAACTTGCAGGACACTCCTGCCCAACCGTTGCAGGTGCGTATCTTATGGCAAAAATGGGACTAGAGACACTTTACCCAAATACACTACCTGAACGAGGAAGTATTAAGATTGAGATGCGTGATGCCCAAACATCTGGTGTCACTGGTGTCATAGCGAATGTCATTGGCTTTATCATAGGGGCAAATGGAGTGGGAGGATTTAAAGGGATCCAAGGCAACTTTTCCAGAGACAATCTTTTGGCTTTTGATGTACCTATGCAAGGGGAAGTCAAACTCACAAGACTAGACAATCAACAAAGTGTAACTCTAAACTATGACCCGTCTTCTGTTCCTGCTGACCCTATGATGCAGCCACTGATGGGTAAAAGCCTCAAAAATATAGCTTCACAAGAAGAGAAAAAAACATTTGGTATGCTGTGGCAAAAACGTGTAGAAACTATACTTATTGAAACAAACAACCATAAACAAATAATTACAATCATAAAGGATTAATGATGATTATTTCAAACCATATGAAAGCAGAACATAGAGAGTGTGATACACTTTTTGCTGCAGCAGAAGAAGCCATTGCCCTAGCCCAATGGGATACAGCAAATGAGCGTTTCTTACACTTTGCCAATGAAACACTACGACACTTCAAAAAGGAAGAAGAAAATCTTTTTCCTACCTTCGAATCTGCTACAGGGATGACACAGGGACCTACCCAAGTTATGCGTTACGAACATGAGCAAGTTAAAGGACTCATTGGCAATATGGCTGAAGCGATTGAAAAACAAGACAAAGATGCAGCACTTTCCATTGCCGAATCGATGATGATTTTACTGCAACAACACAATATGAAAGAAGAACAAATGCTCTATGCAATGTGTGACAGACAGTTACCACAGGCACTCAAAGAAGAAACACTTGAAGCCATGAAAAAGGTGACACTGTGAAAAAACTAAGCATAGACACCAGAGAGCTGGCACATCCTGAACCCTTGGAAATAGCCATTAAAACTTTACAACAACTCAACAGTGACACTTACCTCAATATGCTCCATAGTAAAAATCCTATTCCTCTTTTGGACTTGGCACAGGAGCATGGTTATAGAACACTAAGCCAAGAAAATAGTGCAGGAGACTGGGAAATAGTTATCACAAACAATAAAGATGTCAACCTTCAGGAACTGTTGGGTGTTTAGTCAATCTGGTCTCTCTCTTGACCAAGCACCTCCTATTTCAGTAGTCTTCCGCTTTTTTTTCTTAGGTGCATGCTTTGGTATAATCAGTGGTATAAGTCTCTTTTTTTACCAAACAGATATATTTGATGCGTCCAGCACAGCTGCCCTTACCTTTACCCATCTATTGACACTGGGTGTCATGCTCTCATTTATGTTTGCTTCTTTGTTTCAAATGTTACCTGTCATCGCCGGTGTGAGCCTCAAATCACCTATCAAGAAAGCAAACCTATTGCTTTACCCCTTTACCCTGGGGGTTGTCACACTACTCGCAGCGTTCAACACTTCAGCATCATGGTTATACATGAGTGTCGCTGTACTCTTGGGCTTTTCCATTTTTACTGCTGTCATTCCTATGTTAGTCAACCTACGTAAACTTGACAATCATACCAGCTCATCCAAGGGTATGCTTTTTGCACTGAGTGCACTTTTTATCATCGTACTCTTTGCACTCTATCTTTTGCTCTCTCTTAATGGCTCACTACAGGGCACCTATTATACAGAGGTCAAAATAGCCCACTACTCTTTTGGACTTTTCGGATGGATAGCCCTGCTCATACTCTCCATCTCATTTCAAGTCATTGAGATGTTCTACGTCACCCCTGCTTACCCTAAAACTATAAGTAACTACCTGCCTATGGCTCTTTTTCTTGTACTATTTATGAGTAGTGTTATAGGGTTTTTCTTACCCTCCATTTGGATAGTGGGACATGTAGTTGTCATAGGGTTGCTTATTAGCTATGCTCTGTTGACACTCAAGAGGCTTACACAACGTAAACGTCCTCTCACAGATGCCACAGTATGGTTCTGGCGTATGGGACTGAGTTCTTTAGTACTAAGCCTCTTGTTTATTCTATTACAATACTTTACAGAGTGGACACTGCTAAAACCTCTTAGCTACATCTTCTTTGCGTCATTTGCTCTGAGTATTGTCTTTGCAATGTTTTACAAGATAGTCCCATTTCTAACATGGTTTCATCTAAACAGCCAAGGCTACTTCACCGCACCCATGATGCACGAAGTCATCCACCCAAAGACAGCCAAGAAACATCTTTACATTCATCTGGCAACCATTGTCACCTTTATATTGTCACTTTTTGTAAATCTATTTATTTTTTTAGCAGCTATGTTAACTATACTTTCTTTTGGATGGATGGCATGGCAGATTATACATGCATGGACACTTTATAATCACACGCAAGAGACCGGGGAGAAATTTGATATGGGAAGCATCTCGTAGGATGTTGTACCCTTACGCACCAATACTTCAAGCATCTATACAAATCTAATTTCTTTAGCATTCATAAAGCAAACGATAATCATCAAGTGAACATTTTTAACTACTAAATACATTGAATGATTATACTTAATTTTAAAGGTTTGGTCAAAATAAATTTTAATATATGGCGACGTAGAATATTGTCATAAGAAAATCTTTACCCAAAATATTTTTTACCAAGTCGATGCGCCCACCTCATAGTAGGGGTTTCAATCCACCTATAGTGTGCAATACTATATATGATTATAAGAAAAACCACTCCTATCATAAACCATAGTTGGTAGTGCCCAATTCTTGCAATCCAATCCCTTAAACCAATTTTATAGATAAAAAGTAACACAATAGTGTGACTCAAATACAAGCTATACGATGCACCTCCCAAAAGTAATGAAAATTTTGGAAGAATTTGTATAGAACGTTTTTCCCATTCTATTGCTATAGCCAATATAGTTGCAGAAGCCAAACCTAAAAATAGTACTCTTTCTCTCAAATAGTATCCATCCGCCAATGTACCATCAATATAATTTTCTTGATAAAATAGAGCAAAAGTTACAAAGACTATTGCGCCTACATACAAAGGAACCAAATGTTTAATACGTTTTTTTTGATAAAAATAGCCAATAAAACTACCCATTAGAAACTCAAGAATATAAGGTGAACTCCAAAAAGTCCAAAACGTAGAGGCTCTATTAAAAATATTTTTATTATAAATATCTAATCCAAAAGATGCATAGCTTTGCAAAAGTACTATAATTACAAATATTGCTATTAAAACTTTTATAATATATTGTTTAGGCAAAAAAAGAAGTAATGCAAATAAAAAATAAAAGTACAATTCATACTGTAAAGTCCATGCAACCAGTAACAATAATTTACTAGAAGAACTTGCCGTCAAAAAAATTGAACCCACGAGATCAAAATGACTTAATGAATAATGATAATAGTACACCATAAAAGCAAGGAACACCCAATAAACCAGATAAATACGTGTTACTCTTGCATAAACAAATCTTACTACACCTTGCTTGCCTTGTAGTTTTTGTGTGGTAATCCACATAATATAACCACTAATGACAAAAAATATATTTACCCCCATATAACCAATTTTTGAAAGTAGACTAAATATATTGCCGGTATGCTCTCCACCGACAACAAAAAAGTGTTCAGAAGTATGATAAAAAACCACCAAAAGAGCTGCAATAGCTCTAAGAAATTGAATATTTATAAGCATATTATTAATTTAAGATTGGCGATATATAGGTATTAACCACAAATCTATTCTGAAATCTTTTTCCAAGATAGACAAGAATCTTTAACTTTTCCAGAAAATAATAAAACTTATTTTGTTCTTCATTTGTAAAATTATATTCTTCTATCATTTTAGTAACCCTATTTATATATTTTCTTCTTTCTTAGTAGGCTTGTAGAAAAAAATGATTCTGACAAATTTATTCTTTTCACTTTCTAGGGAAAGAGGAGACTATTGAATATCTAACAACTCTCTTGCAACCTCTCTATCATCAAAAGGATGTTTTACACCCTTTATCTCCTGATAGTCTTCATCTCCTTTACCGAGGATGAGCAAAACTTCATTCTCTTGAAGGGCGTCAAGTGCCATCTTAATGGCTAATCGTCTATCTGGACAAGCAGTCACATTCTCTTTACCTCTTAACCCTACTAAAATCTCTTCAAGTATTTGCTCTGGTACTTCATCACGTGGATTGTCGGAAGTCACGTAAATTTTATTGGCATAACGTCCGGCAACTGCACCCATACGAGGACGCTTCTCTTTGTCACGATTCCCACCTGCCCCAAAGACTACAGAAAGATCTCTGTCTTTCATGGACTCCAAAACTGCATGTATTCCATCATCAGTATGGGCAAAGTCTACAATAACAAGTGGATTACGGCTTACTACTTCCATACGTCCTGCTACTCCTGCAAAGTTTTCAACCACTTCACAAATTTCTTCAATGGGACGCTTTGTTAACATCTGTACAGAGCCAATCGCTGCCATAAGATTAAAGAGGTTAAACAGCCCTACCATAGGAGAATGGAAAGTAGCTTCAGATTGAAGATGTTTGATACCTGCTGTAATACCATGTAAAAGAGAAAATGCCTGCACTTTGAAAGTTGCTGGTTCATCTACACCATAACTCTGTGCCCCAATAGGATTATAGGTAATATTTTTAATATCATCTTTGTTTAGAAGTTTTGGTGACGCATCTGCAAAGAAAAGACTTTTAACACGTCTATACTCTTCAACTGTACCATGATAGTCTAAGTGATCAGAAGTGACATTAGTATGTACTTTGAGTGCAAAGTTTAAGCCCTCAATGCGTTTTTGGTCTATCGCATGAGAACTTACTTCCATAATAAAATAGTTACAACCCAAATCTGAAGTCTGTTTCATATTGTGCAGTGTTTCCAAGATGGATGGAGTCGTCATACTCTTCTCTTCTAGTCGCTTCTCCTGTGCAAACAGACCACGCGTACCCTGCAAGGCAGGCTTCTCATCCAAATCGAGTAAAAAAGAGTAAATAGCCGCAGTTACAGTCGTTTTACCATTGGTTCCCGTAACTCCCACCACTTTCATCTCTTCAAGCTGCCAAGCTTCTATCAGTTCAGAAGGTGTAATGTACTCTGGTTTTGTCTCAAGTGCATCAAAATAGACAGCATTTTGTGCTGTTTTCAAAAAGAGTGTTTTGCTGTCTATTTTACTTGTATTATCAGTGATGCTCGTATAGGCATCTTTACTAAAGTCTAATTTCAATTTATTTACCACTTACAACATGATACAGGGCAAGTACATCCTGATCATTACCAAAAAGATGTGTTGATGCATCCAAGTATCCTAACGCCATTTCATCAAAACCTTCACTTGAAAGTTGTTTCACAAAGTCAATGAACTCATCTTTATTTGTAATGACAACTTTGGTCGAGAACATAATATCTTCAAACGTTTTTTTAAAACTACCACGACTCTCTACCAAAGCTAAAAAGTCACTGTAGCGTATACCGTCACCATACTCTACCTGCTCTTCTACCGAGTCTAGAAGTAACTCTTGTATCTGCTTTTTGGAAGAATCCAAATTATCAATCATCCCATCAATTATATCAACAGCATTTTCCTGTTCATCTTTGATGACTTGATAATAATCAAATAGGGCTTGTGCTTCTTCTTCACTCTCCACACCCAAGTCACTCAAAAAAACACCAATTTTTGCTTCATCCAAAGTAGGATAATCTTTAAGGATTAAACCATAACTTCTCAGTGCATTGTTATAGTCTCCTTTAAGAAACTCTCGTTCGGCACGTTCTAGTAGCAACTCTTGATTGATTTTTGCCATGGTTACCCCAATTGGTCCAGTTTATCTTCAAAGCCATGTGGTACATTGACCACGACTATTTCCGGGTGAATAAGTGTTTGCATTTGTCTCTCTACACCAAACTTAATGGTAGTTCCAGAACTTCCACACCCTACACAAGCACCTTGAAGCTGTACATATACTTGCCCGTTCTCAATCTTTAATAAGGTAATATCTCCACCATCAAGTTTAATCGATGGTCTTACCTTCTCTATCACGCTCTCTACTGCTGGCTGTAACTCTTCATCTGAAAATGGAATCACTGTTTCTCCTTAAATGATATCTATACACTAGATATCCTAATTAATAATATTATAACGAAATCATCGTAAAGTTATTGTGTATTATGACATCTATAGCGTGTTATACACTAAAAGTGTTTCTTTGTCAATGATATAAATTTGATTTTTTAAAAAGTAGGTTGTACCCAAGGCAAAAGCCTTGAAATACTATAGGCAGAACAATTATACGAGTTCGATAATTGCCATAGGTGCTGCATCACCTTTTCTCATACGTGTTTTGATGATACGAGTGTAACCACCGTTTCTATCAGCGTATTTTGGAGCGATTTCATTCACGATAGTGTTTGTAATCTCTTTGTGTTGTAACATTGCAAAAATAGCTCTGTGTGCATTGAAGTCACCTGAAGCAGCTTTAGTAATAAGCTTTTCATAGTACGATCTAAGCTCTTTGGCTTTTGGCAATGTTGTCTCGATTCTACCTTCTTTTGTCAAAGCAATAGAAAGGTTTTTAAGAAGTGCCGCTCTATGAGAAGACGTTCTGTTTAATTTACGATAACCATGCTTATGTCTCATAATATTATTCCTTTAAAATATAACCTAAAGCTTACGCTTTAAGTTGCTCAATTTTCTTCACAAGATTTATTCTTGTAACATCTGCGAGGTCAAAGTCTGAACCAAATCCGTGCTCTACGAGACACTCATTGATTTCATCTAAAGATTTTTTACCAAGATTTTTGATATTTTTAATCTCATTTTCACTCATCAACACCAATTCACCTAAAAACTTCATACCAGCTCTGTCTAGTGAGTTAAATGATCTTGCACTCAGTCCAAGACTATCTACTGTTTGCATAAAAGGTTTAAGTTCGCTGTCATCACTGCTTCTTTTCACTGGTGCTACGCTGATATCTAAATCAAGTACCGTGTTAAAAACAGAAAGTTGCTTATTCATTACTTCCAATGCATTTGTAAATGCTTCGACTGGACCAATCTGACCATCAGTTTCCACATCAAAAATAATCTTTTCAAAGTTAGGATTGTCTTCTACAAGTACAGGGTCGATCTTATAGTTTGCTTTTCTTACCGGAGTAAAGAAAGCATCTAGTGCAATGCTATCAGTAGCGACGTCATCTCTAAGGTCTTCGCTTGGTACATAACCAATACCTTTAGAAATAACTACTGTGAAGTTTAACTCTGCATCTTCATTAAGTGTAGCTAGTGGTAAATCACCATTTACTACCTCGATTTGATCATTGTTAAGATCTTCAGCAGTCACTTCTTTATGTCCAGAGAAACTGTACTTAAGTTCAACTCTATCACTCTCGTCTTTAATTTTAAAACGAATGTTTTTAAGATTGATAATAAATACAGCAACATCTTCATGCATACCTCTAATGTTATCAAACTCGTGCGCAGCGCCTTCAATCTTTACAGAAATTGGTGCATACCCTATAGAAGAACCCAAAATGAGTCTTCTTAGTGGGTGCGCGAGTGTAACAGCATAACCGCTTTCAAAAGGATAAGCGATGATTTCAGCACGGTTAGCGCTGATTTCATTCACTTCTACCTCTGTTGGCATAAATGGTGCAACTTTAATTTTTCTCATTAATAGCCTTTACTTATGTATTATTTAGAGTAAAGCTCGACGATTAGACGCTCTTCAACTGGGATTGCGATTTCTTCTCTTTCTGGAATTCTTGTAAAGAGTCCGAAAAGTTTTTCTTTATCCATGTCAACCCATTCAACCATACCAATTTGGTTAGTTAATTCGATTGCTCTTAAAATCTGTGGATTAGTCTTAGACTTCTCTCTGATTTCAATTTTTTGACCTGCTTTTACTCTAAATGATGGAATATCTACTCTTTTTCCATCTACAAGTACATGACCATGGTTTACGAATTGTCTAGCAGACGCTCTAGTCGTTGCAAAACCCATTCTGTAAACTACATTGTCAAGTCTTTGCTCAAGAAGTTGAATAAGGATAGAACCTGTGTTACCATCTTTTGAATTTGCTTCTTTGTAAAGTGCTCTAAATTGTTTTTCAGAAACACCATACATGAACTTCGCTTTTTGCTTCTCTTGAAGTTGAAGACCATACTCTGAAATCTTTGTTCTTCTTTGACCGTGTTGCCCTGGAGCATATGGTCTTTTTTCTAATGCAGATTTACCAGCAAGTCTACGCTCACCTTTTAATCCTAAATCAACGCCAAGTCTTCTTTCTAGTCTTTCAACTGGACCTCTATATCTTGCCATGCTTATACCCTTCTCTTCTTAGGTGGTCTACAACCATTGTGTGGAAGTGGTGTAATATCTTTTAAAGATGTTACTCTAATTCCTTCTGTTGCACCAATTGCCTTAACAGCAGTATCTCTACCAGAACCAGGACCTTGTACTTTAATTCCTACTTCTTTAACGCCATTTTCCATTGCTTTAGTCATAGCATCTTGTACAGCTTCTGTTGCTGCAAATGGAGTTGACTTTTTAGAACCTTTAAAACCTAGTGCTCCAGCAGAACTCCAAGCGATAACATTTCCCATTTCGTCTGTCACTGTAATTACAGTGTTATTGAAAGTAGCTGCTACGTAAACAACTGCTTTAGCAATACTTTTTTTTGCTTTTTTCTTAGCCATCCAAGAACTCCTTATGCTGCGCCGACAGTTTTACGTTTACCCTTACGAGTACGCGCATTTGTCTTTGTTTTTTGTCCACGAACTGGTAGTCCTCTTCTATGTCTAAGACCTCTGTAAGAACCTAAATCCATAAGTGCTTTGATATCCAAAGTTACTTTTTTTCTAAGATCTCCCTCAACCATTACATTCTCTTGAATATCATTACGAATAGCAGCTGCTTGCGCATCTGTAAGCTCATGAACTCTAATGTTATAGTCAATACCCGTTCTGTTAAGAATATCTCTTGATGTTTTTAAACCGATACCAAAAATGTAAGTAAGTGCATACTCCATTCTCTTTTTCTGTGGTAAATCAACCCCTGCAATACGAGCCATGTTTATCCTTGTCTTTGTTTATGTTTTGGATTTTTACAAATCACGCGTACGATACCCTTGCGTTTAATGATTTTACAATCATCACACATTTTCTTTACTGATGGTCTAACCTTCATGGTTAACTCCTGTGATTATTATAGAACTTTACGTTCATGCACCTAGGTATTCCTACCTTTATTTGCGTGGATAGACGATGTTTTGTCCCTCCAACCCTTGAGTAATCGGTGCGGAATTAATCAAAGATTCTTCGCGCAGTTTCCCATACCTATAGTAATAGGGAGGAGGATTATACCGAAATAATTATTATAGATTTCTTAGAAGAGATTTTTTTATGTAGTGTACATTTATTAACATACATTTTGAGTCATAGTTAGTGGTGTGACAATTGCCACACCCTCTATACTATTTGTATCTAAAAGTGATACGACCTTTGTCAAGACTGTATGGAGTAAGCTCC
Organism: Sulfurovum sp.; assembly: GCA_026991605.1. Lineage (GTDB taxonomy): Bacteria > Campylobacterota > Campylobacteria > Campylobacterales > Sulfurovaceae > Sulfurovum. The sequence goes on along the minus strand of JALXBG010000103.1, from coordinate 961 downwards.
ACTTTTACAGTATCTCCAGGGAGGATTTTAATATAGTGCATACGCATTTTACCTGCGATATGACAAAGAACTATGTGTCCGTTGTCAAGCTCTACTCTAAATGTTGCATTAGGTAATGCTTCAACAACTTTACCGTCAATCTCAATTACATCATCTTTAGCCATCTTAGATTCCTTTATGAATTTTTTACTTTATAGTTAACTTTTGTGTTTAAATCGTGAAGCTTATGCTTCAGTCAAAATGACAGCTTTCCCGTCTACGACAGCAACTTGGTGTTCATAGTGTGCAGTTCTTAACTGATCATCACTAATAACTGACCATTGATCCTCAAGCAGTACAGGATGTCCACTCTTTTGACATACCATAGGCTCCAAACAAAAGACCATACCATTTTTAATTTTGGGTCCTTGGTTAGGTTTACCTTCTAGATAATTAGGAATATTAGGTTCATCATGCGGTTTAGTACCAATGCCATGACCACAATAGTCACGTAAAGGTACAAATCCCGCTTCTGTAATATAGTCTTCAAGAATTTTAGTCAACTCTTTAAAACGCATACCCTCTCTAATGTTTTCAATCGCATGATAGAGTGCCCCTTTGGAACACGCTATCAATGCTTCGTCTTCAGCAGAGATTTTACCTACAGCCATAGTGATAGCAGCATCACCAAAATAACCGTCTAGTTTTGTACCGATATCCAAACCTAATACATCACCTTCTTTGACAACCGTATCGTCTGGCACACCATGAATACACACTTCATTGAGTGAAGTACATACAGAACCAGTAAATCCGTAAAGTCCTTTAAAAGATGGTACTGCACCGTATTCACGAATATAGGCTTCGCCTAAAGCATCAATTTCAGAAAGAGTCATACCTGGTTTAACAAGATTTTGAAGATATTGGAGTGTTTTTCCGACAATCTCGCCAGCTGCTGCCAGCTTAGCGATTTCGCCTGGTT